>MHKJ01000053.1:63458-68740 GCA_001818355.1 Candidatus Kerfeldbacteria bacterium RIFOXYC2_FULL_38_9
CCGGCTCCGTTATAATTAGTGCCGCTCACCGGCAAGGCATAGCCGTTTAAAAAAGTAAACGCCGAAGAAATTTGATAGGTTTGCGGATTATTTTTATCACCTAAAACCAACACTCGTCCGTTGAGAGGATCGGTGGGAGCAAGGTCGTTTAAAGAATTTATATTTTGCACCTTATCTCCAAAAACATTTTTTTGATCGGCAACGACCGTCGTCAGTTTATCCAAATCCAAACGACCCAAAGTACTGCGATATTGATTATTAGAATCGGGAATATTTAAAATATTATAGTCGCCTAAAGTACCACCATCGCCCAGTACGGTGCTGAAATTTTTAAACTCCGCGTTATCAGTGCCGAATAACAAAAAGGTGGCGTTGGCGGAAGCAGACACAAAGTCATCAGGATTGGTAATGCCGGCCTGGGCGTAAACATCGCCCAGTTCGGTAGAAAAATACCCGCTGTTTTCTACGGTAATAGCCGAGGGGGTAAATTGAATCCAGCCCAAACCAACACTGTTTTCAAAATTACCATTAGGTAAAGTTCCGCCGCCGGACCAAACCCAACCATTAAAACTGTTATCACGAAAAACTAAGCCGTATTCATCGGGCGGAGTGGTGCCATTATCAATGGTGCCGCGCAACAAAACCCAACCCCAATCATTGGCTTGCTCGTGCAGACTGCCATTTAAAATATCACGACCATATTGCGATAAAGTTTCCAAACGCGCCCAACCGTAAACCTCTTGCTGATTTTCCGTGTTCAAGCGGGCGGAGACACAAGGCTCTGTAGGATAACCACAGCCGGGAAAAGCAACTTCATCGCCCGTTGGATCAAAATTCAACCAACCCAAAGACTTAGGTGGCGGACTGGAACAAAATCCACCATTAGCACAAGGGACCTGCGTAGTGCCCAGCCAACCCCAACCGCTGATGTTGCCGTAATTAGTAGGGTCATCAGGATTAAGATGCACCACCACACTAGGATAAATTTTGCCGTTGTATTCCGGGGAACAATCACCGTTGTACATTACAGGGTCTGAATCCGGACCGCACTGCAGATGAATAAATCCTAAACTGGTATAAGTGGCACTACCTTCTTGTGCAACCGTTTGATCTACAGGTGTGCCGCTCCACCCCCAAGAGCTAAAATCAGAGGTTTTTAAAGTAACATCTTCGGCCCAAGCATCTCCTTGTAAAATCACCAAAGATAAGCTCAATAACAAGCCTAAACCGATTTTAGAAAAAAATTTAGTAGCGCTTTTATTCATATTTAGGTATGATAGCATATATTGATATGCAAAAAAAATCCAAAACCTACGCTTTTATCTTAGGCTCCCATCCGGATTTGTCTTTTTTAGAACTAGAAAAAATTTTAACCCCAAAAAACCCAGGTCTTAGGTTAAAATTGCAAAAAAATGTAGCAATTTTAGAAAACACACCAACCCTAGATAGCTCTCAATTAATGGAAAAATTAGGCGGCGTGGTAAAAATTGTAGAAATAATAGGTGAATTTGAAGAAGAAGAGGTATTTAATTGGCTGAGCAGTCAAATTAACCCGGCTTCCAAGTTTCATTTTGGTTTTTCTTTATATCGTCTGGACTCTGAACCAAAAGAAACAGATGTTAAAACTTTACACCGTTTGGGTTTAACTTTAAAAAAAACTTTTAAAAAAGAAGGTATTTCTTGTCGTTTTGTGTCCGCTCAAAGCGCAACTCTCAGCTCGGTGATTGTGCACAAGGAACGTTTATTAAAAAATGGTGTTGATGTGGTTTTGCTAAAAAGCAAAAACCAAATAATCTTTGGTAAAACTTTAGCGGTACAACCTTTTCAAAAATTTTCAAAAAGAGATTACGGCCGACCAAGACGAGATCAAAAATCCGGCATGTTGCCTCCCAAAATCGCCCGCATCATGCTCAACATCGCCTCACCCCAACCATCAGCAACCATTCTTGATCCTTTTTGCGGTTCCGGCACTATTTTAACAGAAGCGCTACTGCTGGGGTATAAAAATATTTCAGGCAGTGACTTAAATCCTAAGGCTATTGCCGATACCAAACAAAATTTAGCTTGGTCTAATTTACCAAGCATTCCTTTATATCTTACTGATATTAAAAACCTGGAAGAAAAAATAAAAAAAGAATCAATAGACTGTGTGGTGACAGAGGGGTATTTAGGCAAGCCCCAACCCCAAAATCCTCAACAAGAACGCGAACAACTAACCTTTTTTTATCAAGAAGTTTTTGCTAATTTAAAAAAAATCCTTAAACCCAATGCTTGTTTAGTGATAGCCCTGCCGGCTTGGCGCAATCAGCAAAAACTTTTAACTCTGCCTTTAAGCCAAACTTTGCATAAAATGGGTTATCAATCTTTTCATGCGCCTCTTATTTATGGCAGACCTTGGGCTGTGGTGGTGCGCCACATTTATTTTTTAAACTATTCAAAATAGGGACAAATCTACTTGAAGATTGTCCCTATCTATTTAAAAATGGAGGTGATAATTATCTAATTATTTGCTAAGCATGTGCTTCATGTTTTTTTAAAAAATTAATTATTATCTTTTTTCTTAAACTGTACAGTTTTTGCCTCGGCACTAATTAATACGCAAAAGAAAAAAAATTATTTCATCAAAAAAGTCTCTTCTTGTTCGAAAAGCCTAATTTGACCAAAAAATAAACGATTCCAAGGCAAAACAACTAAAGCGGTAAACTCGTTTTTTCCTGTTTGTTGACCAATAAGTCGCACACTCCGACCGATGGTTAAAATATTCTCCTCTATCTCACTCTCTTCAGTAAAAACAACTCGCCATTGCTGTTCTTCCCAGTCTTTGATCAATAAAGGCTTGGTGGCGATAATTACTCCGGATAACAACCCTTCTGTTGGCTGTAGCCAGTGTTGATGGGGCAGAGGCACTAAACTATGATAAACCATTACACCGTCTTCTAATTGATATTCCAAGCGCTGAGAAAGACCGGTGGCGCACAACACCAAGCTCAACACTAAACTGGTAATAAAAACTCCGGTTATCACCAATATAAAATTTATCTGGTAACCACTTTTGGTTTTACGAAATTCAAAATAAGCCACTAACACAAAAATTACGGCACATAAAAACCAAAAGAAAGGCATAGCGCTTAAGAATAAAGATAAGTGCGGTCTTAATGTCCAAAAAGAAAAAACCCGCTGTTGAAATAATATCTCCCAACTGAGACTGAGCGCCAAACTTAATAAAATAATGGTTAAAAAAATAGCGGACCAAACGAGCATATCACGAATAATAAACAACCACTGCGGTTTGGGATGCATGTTTTTTTCGGCAATAGTTTTTTTAATTTTGTCAGTCAGAGAAATCATAGGGGTTTTGATGATAATTCTTTTTTTAATTCTTTTTTTGCTCGGTTGATTAAAGTGCCAACGGTATTTTTTGGTTTTTTAATAATATCGCTGATTTCTTCATAAGATAAATCTTGCGTATAGCGCAAATCCAATATGGCGCGATATTTCAAATTCAATTTTTTCAACGCTGTTTGCACAACTGTTTTGCGTTGCTTGATGTCAATTTGTTCGGCTAAATCCGGATCTTTTTTCAATAAAACTTCTAAATAGTCCTCTTCAATATCAACCATGGTTAAATTTTTTTTATTCTTGCGCCAGTAAGAAATAGTTTCATTATGCGCTATGGCAAACAACCAAGAAGAAAATTTTTTCTTTTCATCAAAATCGCGTAAATTGACATACGCTTTTAAAAAAATTTCCTGAGCAATGTCTTCGGCCTCTTCATAAGACGCGCCGGAAATTCTCCGGATGTAATTTAAAATTTTTTGTTCGTAGCGCTCTACAATTAAACTGTATTGTTCCAGATCAAACAAAGACATTTGCACCGCGGCCACGTCTCTTTCGTTGTCAGCACCTCCAAAAATAACTTTAGGGCTCATATAATATAATACGTTAAAGTCCCAAAAAAATTTCAACTAAATACTTTAACATTAAAAACTTTATCAAGTTCTTCTTGATATCTATCTGCTTCGGCAATTATTTCTCTATTACTTCTTCCTTGTTGTTTCATTTTAATAATGCGCTCTTTAATTAATTGTTGTTTTTCTGTTGTAGACAAAGGTCTTTTAATATCAAAATTTGTTTGTTGATCAAGCGGCAACCAATAACCGTGCACTTTTCCTAAATTTTCACTAATACTACCATTGCTTTTATAAGCAGCCTCAAAACCAACCACTGCTACATGATCTGGTTTATCAGGACTATGATAAACAGAGGTGCGACTTAATGGTAATTCAACACTAATAATACTAGGCACGCCAGCGTTCTTTAAAAAATCACATATTTTATTCCAAGATTGTTGTTGACGATCATAATAATTTTTATCATTTTCATTAACTTGACCTAAATTTCCTAATATTATTACCCGACTATCTTTTAGTTCCATGTCATTTTTTTTCATTTGCTGAATAAGCACATTGGCTATATATTCAGCATTGGAGTTTAAATTTCTTGGCATATCTAAATATGAAAAATTGCCACTGGGCGTTAAATGTAGCATCATTTTTTTATCTTTGCCTACAATTAAAACACAGGCACAGCCCATAATTTTATCAGTGGCTATTTCTTGTCGATTACCACAAACGGCACCGCAATCAGTTTTAACTATCACTGGTAAATTTGTTTCCGGATCACAAGCATCTGTCATGTTTCCGGGAGTTTGAGGGTGGTTACTAACTTCATAAACACCAGCTTCATTAAAAAACGGTAATTCTGGCATTTGCAAGGTGTGCGTTTCTTGTTCTTTTTTTGCCGCAGAGACATAAGCCTTTTCAAACACTTCTAATCTTCTGCGTAATTTTTCCGGTAATACACCTTCTCTTTGATTAGCAGGGATGATTCTTTCTCGATTTTGCATAATTTAAAAAATTTCAATTTAACTGTGATGAAACACCACTATATCGCCATCTTGCATCGCATATTCCTTACCTTCCATGCGCACCCTGCCTTTTTCACGCGCCCCAATCCAACCGTCATTTGCCATAAAATCTTCGTAACTCACCACTTCCGCGCGAATAAAACCTTTTTCAAAATCGGTATGAATGACACCGGCGGCTTGAGGGGCGAGGCTCCCTTTTTTAATGGTCCAAGCTCGTACTTCTTTTTCTCCGGCAGTTAAAAATGTAAGTAAATTTAAAGTTTCATAACCGCGTTTAATCAAAGCCGACAAACCGGTTTCCCGCATGCCTAAAGCCTGCAGATATTCTTGAGCATCTGTTTCAGAAAGCTGGGAA
>MHKJ01000053.1:68860-69498 GCA_001818355.1 Candidatus Kerfeldbacteria bacterium RIFOXYC2_FULL_38_9
GAAGCGGGTTTTTTGAATTTTATAAATGCTTCTTTTATCGCGCAGGAGAAAGGCATAAAAGTAACGGAGTCAAGAATTCCGGAGTCCGCCGATTTTACCAATCTCATAAACGTAAAACTGAAAACTGAAACGGCGGAAAATGTAATTGCCGGCACCGTTTTCGGAAAAAATGAGTTGAGGATTGTGAAAATTAACGAGTATTATGTTGATGTCGAGCCGACGGAAAACATACTTATTTTTTCAAATACCGATAAGCCGGGTGTTATCGGAAAAATCGGAAATATATTAGGTCAAAATTCAATTAACATCGCATCTATGGAAGTGGGTAGAAAGATCGCCGGCAGCGATGCGATTACAATTGTCAATGTTGATTCTGATATACCTGAAAATGTTCTTGCCGAGATAAAAAACCAGCCGGAAGTTAAAAATGTAAAAGTCATAGAAATCCGGTAAGTGTGTAAAAAATCACAATAGTCCGGATACAGATGCCGGTTACTGACGAGAAACAGCCAAAACCCCGAATAAAAATCAATAATTAAGGTTCAAAAACAAAAAAACGGTTTGACAAAATATTTTTTATGGAGTAGTATAAAGAGCAAAATTGTTGTCAGGGGGCTCTATGCGGAAGAAAAAAGGTT
>MHKJ01000054.1 GCA_001818355.1 Candidatus Kerfeldbacteria bacterium RIFOXYC2_FULL_38_9
AGCGAATAACCGCAATTGTTCCATTTCGGTTATGGTGATAAAATTCTACCATAACCTCATTCCTCAACTGCGGCTATCCGCGAACGTTGTGCGAAATATTGTCCGCCCCTATTTATGAAACGACCCGCTTTAAATGAAAAAACATCATTAGATGATTTTAAGCAATTCTATTGGCTGAAAGAAGAATTGCAGCTTTTTTGTAAGGAAAATGGAATATACGCTGGTGGTTCAAAAATAGACATTTCAAAAAGGATTGAACATTTTTTGAAAACAGGTCAGAAAATAAAAACACCTGATGTAAAATCATCTAGATCCGTTTCTGATAATCGTAATTATAGTGAGATTACAGTTCACACCATGATTGGTGAGAATTATAAAAGCAGTGAGCCGCTCAGAGATTTTTTTGAATCCATTATTGGTAAGCAGTTCAAATTTACAGTTGTTTTTCAGCAATTTTGTAAAAATAATCCAAATAAAACATATCAAGATGCAATAAATTTCTGGCATAAAAACAGAAATAGGAAAACTTTCAAAATTGCTCCTCAGTTTGAATATAATACATACATTAGAGATTTCATAGCAGCGAATAAAGGCAAAAAATTATCGGATGCAATTCTTTGTTGGAAATACAAAAAATCTCTTCGCGGTGATAATAAATATGCTGATGCTGATTTAAGTGCATTAAAATGAAGCGGACAATACTTCTCACAACAGCGCGTATGCGATTTCTTATTTTGAAGGTTTTTGCTTCTTTGAAGCGTTTGTTTTAAGATGAGGTTGTACAAATATTGAAAACCAATTGCCTCACTCGTATTTTGCTACCAGCCTGCCGGCTGACAGTGTAGCAAAACACGGCTCGGCAACTGCGCATCACGCGCGAACGTTATGTGACATTGACTTTTCATTTCTGTTTTTAAATCAATTATTCAGGGCTATTATAACCGCATGAAAAAATTCATCACAAAAATATATCTCTTCAAATTCTTTGATGATTTTATCCTCATTTATCCGCTTTATGCGGTTATGTTTACCGACTTCGGAATGCAGCCGTGGCAAGTGGCCACTCTACTGGCAATTTGGTCGACAACAGCATTTTTATTGGAAGTACCATCTGGAGTTTGGGCAGACAAATATTCAAGAAAAAATATTCTTTTCGTGGGTCAAATAATTCGTTTCTTTGGTTATTTAGTTTGGTTATTCTATCCGAATTTTCTTGGATTTTTAGTGGGTTTTGTGCTTTGGGGAATAAAAAGCGCGCTAACATCTGGCACATTTCAAGCTTTAATCTACGACGAGCTGAAGCTATTTGGCGAAGAAAAACAATTTGCAAAAATTTTGGGTAGAACAAAAACAATATCTTTCATCGCAATACTGATCGCTTCAGCCCTTGCTTCTCCGGCAATATTACTCGGCTACCCATTCGTGTTAATTTTAAGCAGTGTAGCAGTATTAATTTCAGGGATTATTATTGCAATACTCCCCAAAGCACAAAACGCAGAGTCAACCCACGAAAAAGAATATTTTTCTATTCTCAAGCAAGGGTTACATACTGCCTTTAAAAATGCTGTTGTCTTTCGCTTAATTATTTTCTTGTCGCTGGCCTTCGCTCTAAGTGGCGCGCTTGATGAATTTTGGACTATTTTCGCAAACAACGCAGGACTTCCAAAATACGGGCTGGGAATATTTCTCGGTTTAATGGCTTTTTCACAAGGAATAGCCAGTTTCTTTGCACATCGCTTTGAAAAAAAATCTGATAAGCTATTTTATTCTCTCTTCATTTTAAGCGGTTTGGTATTATTCCTTGCTGGCTACTTATTTTCCGTCCCAGCCCTTTTGCTTCTAATTTTGTTTAGCTTCTTATTTGCAATTATCCAAGTAGTCTTTGAAAGCAAATTACATCATTCCATCGACTCAACGGCGCGCGCCACTATTTCTTCTTTAAGCTCATTTTTAACAGAAGTGGGGGCACTAATTATCTATCTAAGTTTTGGGTTTATCGCTCAGGCCAGCTCTTATCGCAATAGTTTTCTGATCTATGGAGTAATCGTGGCCACTTTTGGTTTGATTTACTTGATATTCACTAAAAGGAAAATAGCCCTGAATAATTGATAGAAATGAAAAGTCAACATCACATAACAGCGCGTATGCGATTGTCTGTTTTTATAGTTTTTGCTTCTTTGGAGCGTTTGTTTTAAGATAGGTTTATTGGTATTTGAAAACCAATTGCCTCGCTCAAACTGTGATTGCTTGCGCAATTGTATCACAGTTTGGCTCCGCAACTGCGCATCACGCGCGGACGTTGTATGAAATTCGCCGCTAATTCGTTAGATGCAATAAATGAAATTTATGGAGAATCAACAGACATTAGATGATGTTGTTCGATCTAGTCGTGTAATTGTTCATGATGGGAGATATGCCTATTTAAAGATCTACGACAAGAACATTAGTATTGGTAATCATTTTTTGGTGTCCCAAGATGCTGATGAAGTCACTATTATTACTGAAGAGAAAAATATTTCTGGTGTTTTATACGAGCAAGATACAAAATGGTTTAAGTTAATTGAGATTCAGGTTTCTATGCCCTTTGTTGCCAAAGGTTTTCTTGCAAAAGTAACAAAGACAATTGCAGAGCAAGGGTTGAATGTTCTTGTCGTGTCTACATATTCGAAGGATTATTTTTTAGTTCGTGAAGAAACATACGAAAGTGCGATTAATGCTCTTCAAACTGCTGGTTTTTCAATACAGCAATAAATCCGCGGCGAACTCCATACAACAGCGCGTATGCGATTTTCTGTATTTACAGTTTTTGCTTTTTTGCACTCTTTCTTTTAATATGAGGTTATTCAGATTCGAATACCCAATTGCCTCGCTCGGCCAGTGATCGACTCCGTCGAATTGTATCACTGTCCGGCTCGGCAACTGCGCATGACGCGCGGACGTTAGGCGAAATTTTGTTTTATTTTTTATAAACTATTATGGATAAATTTTTAGACATTTACATTAACGAAATATTTTTGCAGAAAAATTTTGCTCTACAAAGCTATAACAAATTTATCGATTCTTTAGACACCCAAAAATCTCCAAAAAACACTCTTTATCATATACACCACTTTCTAGTACACACATCAAATATAATTAAAATTCTCTTTCCTAAAGATAATCCTAAAAATCAAGATAATATATTTATTCAAGAAAGAGCAAAAAAATTAAGGGAGAATTTTAATTTGTCTGAAAATGATTTCAATATTCATCAGATTAATTTAAGAAATGATCTTGAACATTATGATGAAAGAATAGATTTTTGGGTGAAAAATTCTAAACAACATGCTTATTGTGATATTGGTATAATATCAGCAGGAGCAATAAAGGGTATTGATACAAAAGATATGTTTAGAACTATTAACCCGCAAAGCAAAATTTTTACTTTTTGTGGCAAGGAATATGATTTACAATATCTTAAAAATTTTATTGATAAAAAAATAAAACAAAACATCACCTAACACGGGCTAACCGGTTCGTAAGAAAACAAAATGATTTCAAACAATATACGTAAATTACAAAAAAAGATTGATAAACATTCTTTTGATATATTCATGAAACTATTAATAATAGTATCAATATTTTGCCAACTATTCGTTTCCTGGATTGCATTCGTATGGAGTATTGGTAGCTTCATCGAACTTGATATCGTAGAAGGTATTGTGGCATTAGTAATATCGATAGTATCAATCTTTTTTCGAAAAGGTGTCGACGAACTGTGTAATAAGTTAAATTATAAATGGGAATAATTTTGTTTTCTTACTCACCCAAATTGCTTCCTGCCGGCTATGATGATAACATTGTATCACAGCCGCAGTCAGCAACTTCGGCTAGCCCGAAACGTTATATGCCATATTACTCGGGCAAAATTTATTTTTTAAACATAGAAACATATGAAAGTTTACCATTATAGTCATCTTAGCAATTGGCAAAACATTCAAAGGGGTTCATGGAAAAGTGATAATAAACCAGGTCTTGGTGCATATCGTAGAATAGGACAAGATGACATGGAAGCATGTAACACTAAAGCTGTTTTCGCTTTACTGGAACCGTTACCAGACAACTGGATAAATAACGAACATTTTAAGGGAGTATGGGATTACTTCAGATATGATATAGGCACGCTTTTACTAGAAATAGAAATTGATCCTGAAAAAGATCAAATATTTATGGCTGATAGAGGTCATGTGGAAGGGGTGTTATATTATGAAGATAAAGAGGGAATCCCAGAAAAATATTTACACCCTTCAAGAAGAGAAGGTGAACGATCATATATGGAAAGCAAGATTCCACTGAAAGACTATTTGGAAAAAGCAAAAGATCTTAGATATTCTATGCCTGAAGTAATCATAACAGAAGATGTTCCGTTAGAAAAAATAAGAATTTCTGAACAGCAACCACTCATTGAAGACGAGTTAAGGAAATGTGGCGAAAAATTTAGACAAATGTTAATTAGAGATATTCAAAGTGTCCCAGAACTATCTCAATGGTATAAGCAACGAGAACATGACAAAGAATTACAGGAAGGAAAAAGGGGGTTTGGTGAAAAATTAAAATAAATTTTGTCCTGCGTCATACGGCATATAACACTGGCTATGCGGTTTCGCTCCCGCTGGTCGCTATACCCATGTTTGCCTTCGCTGTGCTTCGGCAAACATCGCATAGCCAGGGACGTTATATGAAATATGCTTTTCTTTTTACGGCTAACGCCTTACACTTTTCTATAATGAACAAATTTTATTTTTAATTATTAAAGAGGGGGGTGTAAGGTATTTTTTATTTGCTAATAATTGTGACTTGACCTATTATAGTTATGGGTATATACTCATAACAGGTAACCATAATAAAGGTCGAGTTACCGCAAATAAAAAATAATTTATACAAAATTATGCCAAAATTAGACGGAACAGGCCCAATGGGGCAAGGTGCAGGAACTGGCCGTGGAATGGGTTC
>MHKJ01000055.1:0-4889 GCA_001818355.1 Candidatus Kerfeldbacteria bacterium RIFOXYC2_FULL_38_9
AACATGAGTGCAATATGTGGTGGCCCAATACAAATTTTTGATTTTTCAGCTCAAAGCGCTATTATAAAGATATGTTTAAAACCATTGGAGGAATTTTAGTTGTTTTTTTTGTTACGTTTATTTTTTGGATTATTCCAATAAAAATATTAGCTGTGGATTATATAGAAAGTTGTAATGCTACTGCTTTAACCGAAGCTGGTTACGGCACGGGGGATACTCTTACTTTACAAGACGGGGGAGATGGAATATGTATTCTTGATGCGTCGCTTACTATAGGAGTTTTAACCATAGAAAATGGGGCGACTTTAACCCATGTGGCGCAAGATACAGATGGTATTACAATTTCCGCCACTAATATTGACATCAATTTAGGAGGATTATTGAGCGCAGATGGACAAGGGTGTAGCGGCGGTGCTCCTAGTGCTGATGGCTACGGTCCAGATTTAACTACGGGTGTTTGTACTATTACCACTTCAGGTTATGGAGATAGCGCTTTGGGTGGTAGCGGCGCTGGCCACGGCGGAGAAGGCGGCCGCGCGTATGCCAACACTCCGGGAGCGCTGTATGATGCCAACACGTTACCGATTTTGTTGGGTGCCGGAGGTGGAGGAGGCACAACTGCTTCAGCTAGTGGCGGCGGAGGCGGTGGCCTGATCCATTTGGTAATAACCGATACTTTAACTGTTAATGGTGTTATTACAGCTGATGGTACAGCCGGTACAGCTTATCTTACTCGAGCAGGCGGTGCCGGTGCCGGGGGCGCTATTCAAATTACCGCTATTACCATTACTGGCACAGGTTCAATTGGCGCTAACGGCGCAAACGGTGGCGATGCTACCGCTTATGACGGCGGAGGTGGAGGAGGCGGACGCGTAGCTGTGTATTATGCCGATACTTCCGGATTCTCTTTGAATAATATTTCAGCAAGTAAGGGTTTAAAAGGTGGCATCAATGGTAGCGCGGCAGACGGTGAAGACGGTACTGTGTATACGGTATGTACTTTGCCAGATCAGCCAAGTGTGAGTAGTCCTACTAATGCATCATATAATGCTTCACAAAATCCGACGTTGGTTGGTACTTCTTATGTTGCTGCTAGTTTGGCGCATACGGTTACTGACTGGAAAATAACCACTGATGTTGGCGGTGAAAATGTGGTGTGGTTTGGCTATGACGATGCGGTAAATTTGGAAAGTACCACCATCAACGAAACAAACGGCGAGTTTATCAATGATTTGGAAAATGCCAGCCAACTTTCAGCGAATACGACTTATTATGCTTTTGTGCGTTATGCTAATTCCGCCGGCGATTCTGTTTGGTCAAACGCTATTTCTTTTACCACTTTGTATACAGGCACCGTCACCACGCAAACGTGGAATTTTAATGAGGACGTTCCGGCCAATGTTTATACCTATGATGATGCTGTCATAGATGTGAATTCTACCGGAAACAGTTTAACGCGCTTAATTGATTTAGGCGGTGGAGTGTATACGGCCACAGCGCCGGTTAGCTATCCCGGTTGGTCTAAACGCAAAACCATTACCGTACAAAATAATGTGGCCTCTGATTTAACTAATTATCAGGTGCGAATCGCCGTTACTTATGATGCCGACATGCAAGCTGATTTTACAGATATCCGTTTTACCGATATTGATAAAACTACGCCGCTTGATTATTGGCTGGAAACAAAAATCAATTCGACTTCGGCGGTATTTTGGGTAGAAGTGCCAACTGTTCCCGCTTCCGGAACAGCAATTATTTATATGTATTATGGAAAAAGCGGAGTGAGCTCTGCTTCAAATATCAGTGATACTTTTTTATTTGGTGATGATTTTTCCAGCGCTTCCTTGGATAATTCCTGGACAGAGGTTACTAGGGGCGGCGGAATTTTAGGTACTTTGGCTAGCGGAGCCTGGACCAAACAATGTATTTCCAGCGGTATTTGTGATTGGTGGACCAATTCTGATTTACGAGCCGGTATTTATGTGTCTGACCCGGGTCAAGATACGGGCATGGCCTGGGAAGCGGTTACATATATGAGCGATGCTTCAATTTATGCCAGTAGACAAATTGGGATGTTGTTGTTTCATGCTTTAAGAGAGGGTTATGCTTGGGGATATTTTAATAATGGTACTGCTTATTTTCGAGTGGAAAAAATGGGGATAGCTAGTGTTTGTCGAGTAGATAGTGGTACTGTGCCGATTTATTTAAAAATTCGCAAAAGCACCAGTAATTTGCCAGCTGAAACCAATACATTTTCTTTTTATCGTTCTACCACCAGCACTGGCTCTTGGACACAGTGTTTAACGTATACCACAGATGATATTATGGAAAACGTCGGTTTAATGGTGCAAGATTATGCTTTAGACGTCAATACTTCTTATGGCACATTTGATTATTTTTTTATTAAAAAATATGCGGCAACCGAACCGACAGCCAATACTTTTGGGACTGAAGAAAATTTACTTTTTAATGCTGATGTAAGTTTAAAACCGTCTGCCACAGGAGCTCATCCTTATATTAATCAATTATATGGTTTTTCAGAAACTTTGGGAGTAGAAAATACCGGCAACACCCGTTATCAAATCGGTTTAGATACGAACGCTGACAATACAGTTGACGGTTGGTATTATGTTAATGGTACTACCTGGACAGCGGTTGGCAATGATGATGAGGATAATAATTCCGCCACCACTATTAACGAATTTTTGCCTAAATTTACCAGTGATGTTGGTACGGGGAATATTTATTTTAAAGTATTCTTAAATTCCACCGGCGGGCAAGCGGTTAACTTAGATAGTATTAGTTTAACGTATGGCTACAACATTGCTAATACGCCTTCTATTACTGCTCCAGAAAATAATTTAACTGATGTGAATAACAACCCTGCGTTAACCAGCTCTGCCTATGTTTCAGACGGCGCTGTTCATCTTACCAGCGATTGGAAAATTACTACAGATCCGGGTGGAGATACAGTGGTGTGGAGTAAAGATGATGATGCTGTTAATCTCACAAGCACTATTGTCAATGCTACTAATGGTATTTTTAGCGGTGCGCTTTCAGGCAGAACACAATTGGATTATGTAACTCAATATTTTGTTTTTGTGCGTTATGATAACAGCGCCGGTGCTTCTAACTGGTCTGCTACTTCATCTTTTACCACTATGGCCAATACCCCGCCAGCGATGTCCGGGGTACAAATTGACTCAGGAGCGGTTAGTATTAGTTTAATAGAAAATTCCACAAAAGCAGTAACTGTAATTGGCACAGCCACAGACAATGAAGGGTGTAGTACGCTTACCGGAGTGAATGCCGTATTTTATCGCTCCACAGTAGGCGCTGAAGCGGCAGACGATTTTAACGATCATTATTCAAGTACCTGTACTCAAGACGAGGGAAGTTGTACCGGAGGAGCAGATACCACAGCTACCTATACTTGTACTTTGAATATACAATATTATGCCGACCCAACTAATGAAGGAAGTATTTATGCCACAGACAACTGGGTGACTTTTCTTACGCCCAGTGATCTGGCAGGAGAGGGCAATGCCGATTCTGATACGATAGAAATGAATACTCTGACCGCTGTTTCCGTAAATGCCTCCATGAGTTTTGGGGAAATTGCTTTGGGTGCCAACACTGGTGCGAGCAATCAAAATAGCATAATTACCAACACCGGCAACGAAGGCCTGGATGCCAATGTTGCTGGTTATGGAGGCTCGCCAGCCGATGGTTATGCCATGATTTGTACTATCGGTACTATTCCGGTAGCTAATGAGAAATATAGCGTTACTGCTTTTGATTATAGCCTCGCCGGCACGGCTCTTGCTGGTTCGAACACTACTTTGGATTTGAATATTCCTCAGCGCACCGGTGAAGTTTCTAGTTCTCTTTTATATTGGGGATTGGGTGTGCCAAGTACAGGAGTGGGTGGTAGTTGCAATGGCACTATTGTTATCAGCGCTGTTTCTGATCCTAATTTAGAATAAGTTATGAAATTTACCTTTAAAAAATCATTGATTATTTTCCTATTAAGTCTGATAATTTTTTGGCCGCTACATTCAGTTTTGGCCGGTATTGGTGTTAGTCCTTCTCAATTAACACAGGATAAAGCCTTACCCAATTTGCAATATTTACAAACATTTACCGTTAGTCGCAGTAATAGTGAGCAAGAGCTTAATTTACAAATACAAGTAGTTGGAACAGCTTCTGCTTTTCTTACTATTAAAGACAACGCTTTATTAACCGTACCGGCAAAACAAGAAGAAGCCGTTTTACAAGTATTGGTTAATATTCCCGCATCGACTTTAACCGGAGAGTATCAGGGAGAAATAAATATTTTACCGGTTGTTAATCAAGGTGCGGTTAATGATCTTAACCAACAATTTTCAGTGGCTGTCACAGAATTACAAATTAACATTCCTGTAAAAATAGTCGTACAACAAGACAATGTAACGAAATATGCTGTTTCCGATATTATGGTAAACACCACAGCGGAAAAAAAGCCTGTAGAAATTTTTTATACAGTGCAAAATCAAGGAAATCAAGCAGTTAAACCAAAAATGTTAAATTTAAAAATTACCGATTTATCCGATAAAAAAGAATTTTTTAATGAGCCGGTAGATTTGTCTATTTTGTCTGTAATCGCTCCTTTTACTAATCAGGTGCAAACAGTTTTGGCGCCCATTGATTTACCGGCAGGACAGTATTGGGCGGACATAACCATTCAAGATAATGACTGCAATATTAACGAAAGTCGCAAGTTATCTTTAGAAATTAAAAAATCTTCAAATTATTCAATACCGGAATCAATCATCGACCCAGATGAAAAATCAAGCCCTCTTGTTTTAAATCTAAAAGTCGTACTTGCTCTTATATTGGTTCTGGGCGCC
>MHKJ01000055.1:4910-6340 GCA_001818355.1 Candidatus Kerfeldbacteria bacterium RIFOXYC2_FULL_38_9
CATTTTCTTTCACCACCAGAGAATTGGCGCTAAAAATTCCCACTGCTTCGGTATGAATGTTATTGGTTAAATAAGGCTCTTCTAACCTGAATTCCGTTCCATTTCGGGGAGTAATATAAATATGATTTTGTTTAATATTTATGGTTTCCCCGGGTAAGCCAATAATGCGTTTGATGGTGAGTGTTTTATTTTCCGGTTCAATAAATTGCACTATTTGTCCGCGTTGAGGTGGCTTATATAGTAAAGTGAATTTATTAACAAAAAATAAATCTTCGTCAATCATGGTTTTTTCCATAGAACGGCCATTCACTCGACCCGGTTCCAAAACAAAAGACCGCACCAAGAAAATAGCCAGAGTTATAGCCAGCAGAATTTTCAGGGTTTTTATCAGATATACAACAAACTGATTGTTCATGTTATAATTATAGCATGAATAATTTTATTTTAGGTATTGTCGCCATTGTTCACGGGATCAGTAATAATGTTAATCAATTAGTAAAATTTCAATTATTTTGGGGCTTTGCTCTTGGTTTTTTTATTTCCACCTTGGTGCATGCTTTTTTAATTACAGACAATCCTAAACATCTTCCGGCCATGATTTTTTATGATCAAAGTAAAAGTTTTGAAAAAATCAGCTCACGTTCTAAAAATGGCACTTATGAGGTTTCTTTTAAGCGTTTTGTTGTTACGGTTAATAAAGTAAAATTTGTTTTTGCTCTTTCTTTTGCTCTTTTTATTTTGATAATTTTTTTGGCTTTGCTTAAATATTAAAAAAGTTGTATATTAAAAATAATATTTATGAGGCTAAAATTAAATATTCTATTTCTAATATTACTTGCTTATTTTTTTGTTGGAATTTTTTTACCTCTTAGCAGTGTTTTGGCAGTCGGTATTTCTCCTGGAAAGATTGAGGTTTCTAATATTTTGAAGAATACTACCCAAAGTAAAACCGTTAACATTCAACGCGACCCTGATAATTTAAAAGGAGAGGCTGTTTATTCAGTTGTGTTTAAAGGAGATTACGCCCATTATATTTCCGGTAGTGCAACTGTGGTGATACCAGATGGCCAACAATCGACAAATTATACTTTTGAGATTTCTCCGCAAGACGCACCGGTGGGAGATTATCAAGTTTTTTTGGATTTTATTCCACCAGCAGGAGAGACCACAACAGCAAAAAACGACAACAATAATCAAGTAAAAATAGGCGCGGATATTCTCAAGGGCATGACCCTAACAGTTAATGTCCATGTTACGGGCGAGGAACTTTTGGATTATGAGGTGAGTAATCTGCAAGCCAGAGACACGGAGGTTGGTCAACCGATTTATGCCGGAATTGATGTAGATAATCAAGGAAACGTAGAATGGCGTCCGGATCAGATTGATTTTTCTTTTGTTGACGCCACAGATGAAAATAAAATTTTTAAGGC
>MHKJ01000055.1:6350-7006 GCA_001818355.1 Candidatus Kerfeldbacteria bacterium RIFOXYC2_FULL_38_9
GCTGATAAAATTTCCATTACCAAGCCGGGTCAAAAACAGACTCTAAATTTGGAAATTGACAATATTTTAGCCATTGGTCAGTACTATATTCAAGCGCAAGTTTATGATCAAGATAAATCAGTGGCTAATTTAAGCTCGCAAAATATTTTTTCAGTATTTCCGGCCGGCACCTTAGCTCAGCGAGGCGAGTTAATTTCTTTAACAACCAATAAAGAGCTTTATGTTCCTTATGAAAAAATTAAGCTTTCTGCCAATTTTAAAAATACCGGTGAAATTGCCGCTAACAGTATTTTGATTACGGAAATTTATAAAGACAATACTTTGCAGGATTTGCAAAAAGGAGAAGAAACTTTGGTAGATAAAGGAGAAAATGCGGAGCTGACGCAAATTTTTTCTTTGGCTGAAGAGGGGATTTATACTTTTTCCGCTGTGGTAGAATACGGATCTAAAATTACCGCCACCAAAACCATTACTGTGCAAGTGAAAAATGCCGCTAGTTTTTGGACTTCAGCTTGGGGACTTAGCGTTATTTTGGGATTGGTAATTTTCTTTATTTTAATAGGTGTTTTGCTTTATCGATATTTGCGCAATAAGCGTCTTGATAATTATCCTTTGGTGACCATACCGATTAAAAAAAATAGAATGTTTAGGCATTG
>MHKJ01000055.1:7058-9332 GCA_001818355.1 Candidatus Kerfeldbacteria bacterium RIFOXYC2_FULL_38_9
ATTTTTATGAACTCTCAAGCTGATGATGTAAGTACCAGTACCACCGTAGGCAATGTCGATCCGGCAGTGGACAGTATTTATATTTCCAGTAGCGCCGGCGGTGGCGTGGATAGTTATGGCTCTGGTATTGTCTTGTTATCAGGCACTACCAAAACCGTGCATGTTAATGGAGTGGTTTCTGATAATAATGGTAAAGCCAATATTGCAAACACGGCGATCACGGTTATTTTTTATCGCAGTGGAGCAACCGGTGGAGCTGATTGCAGTGCAGACAACAATGATTGCTACCAAGTTTCCGGAGCATCTTGCACTTTAGCCGATGCTACCGACACTACGCGCACATATACCTGTCCGCTTCTTTTACAGTTTTATGCCGATGCTACCGACAGTGGTGCTTATTCTGCTCAAAATTGGTTGGCCAAAGTTATAGTAACTGATACTAATGCCGCAACCGGAAATAGCACGCATGGCGGCGTAGAGGTGAACAGTCTGACCGCGCTAACCATTCCCTCGACCGTTGATTATGGTTCGTTGGCTTTAAATGAAACCACTACCGACGCTAACAATGTAGAAAAAACTATTTTTCAGGCGGGTAATAGCACTGCGGACGTTAACGTTTCTTCTTCTGCTTCTATGGTTTGTAGCTCCGGCAGTATTCCGGTGGGAAACCAAACTTGGGCACTTACCGATGTTGCCCATGGGAGTGGTACAGTTTTGAGCGGTACGCCGACAGATACCAACTTGGGCGTTACCATTCGCACCAGCGATATCACTAACACCAGCCAAATTTTATACTGGGGTATTCAAATACCCGTGAGCGGGGTAGGAGGAAGCTGTGGCGGCACTACTTATATTTCCGCCATTGCCGGTTAGTTTTTAAATAATTTTTAAAAAACCCAACAGGATAATCAGCACAGGCACATGAATTAAATAAATAAGTAAAGAATTGCGTCCGCACCAAGCTAAAAACTGCCTTTTTTTGTTGTGATCAAGATTGATAGCCATTAGTTTTTTGGGTATAATTTTTTTTTGATAAACACCAAGTAAAGCGCCAAAAAAAACCGCATTGATCCAAGGAAAAAGTGGAAAAAAATCAATACTTGATGGCATTATTGTCGGTTGCCATCCTAAGACTTTTAAAAAAATTGTTATGAGCAAAGAAAAAACCAACCCTAACCATAAAGTTTTTTTATTTGACACCAAGGGTGTAATTAAAATACTGCTTACTAAAATCAGATGTAAAATACCAAAAAAAATAAAAGCTGATGGCACTAAAATAAAACTGATGAGAGAAATTAAACCGCAACAGCAAAAGAGAATTTTGTAACGATGTTTTTGATGCTGATGTCTTATTTTTTTATCGGGATAATTTTGGAAAACAAGCACCAGGTTCACGCCGGTCAAAAGCAAAAAAGATAATTGTACAAAACGCACCAAGATTAACCAAAAGCCGGAATATAAGTTGATTTGTATGACAGCAAATAAATTTAAAATTAAAAAAAAGTGGAAAATAATCATTCCTATAACTGCTGTCCCTTTCCATAAATCAAAAATTATAATACGTTTGGACATATTTTTATCATATAATAGATCAGTTAAATAAAACAGCTCTGTCAGATATAAAAATATACAATTTGTCTTTTTATTGATAACGGCTATACTATAAATTATGGCCAAACTTCATTTTTATTATTCGGCAATGAATGCCGGAAAAAGCACCACTCTTTTACAATCCGCTCATAATTATTATGAACGAGGAATGAAGGTTTTACTTTTTACTCCGGTAATTGATAATCGTTCCGGTAAAAACAAGATTAGTTCACGCATTGGTTTGGAAGCGACGGCTATTTCTTTTGATAAAGATTTTAATTTTTTGGCTTATATTAAAGAATATTTAACTAATAATTTAATAAATTGTATTTTGTTGGACGAAGGACAGTTTTTAGAAAAACAACAAGTAAAACAACTTTCCGATATTACTATCGAACATAATATCCCGGTTTTGGTTTATGGTTTGCGCTCTGACTTTCAAGGAGAGCCTTTCGAGGGTAGTAAATATTTATTGGCTTGGGCGGAAAATTTGATAGAATTGAGGACAATTTGTCATTGCGGAAAAAAAGCCACGATGAATTTACGTGTAGATAAAAACGGTCAACCTGTGAGAATAGGAGAGCAAATAGAAATCGGTGGCAATGAACGTTATTTAGCGGTTTGTCGTAAGCATTTTAATGAGGGAAAATATCAAAATAAAATATGTTAAAAAATTTTTTAATT
>MHKJ01000056.1:0-2217 GCA_001818355.1 Candidatus Kerfeldbacteria bacterium RIFOXYC2_FULL_38_9
AGTAATACGACCATAAAAATTACCATCGATGCGAATACCAGCAGCTTTATTTTTCTTAAAAGTGGATGTATAAACCCACAAACTACCAGCAGCCTTTTGCAAAACTAACCCATGATGTTGCGCGCGGCGAATAAAGGAATTATTTATATCAATGTTACCTGCTTTCATAATTACGCCATCATTACCACCTCTAATGCGCATATCTCGCAAAGAAATATTTTGTGAAGACTGTATTGCATACTGCAGTCCGTCAGCCTTGATAGTAAAATCCTCCAAGACAGCAGCGGTGTTAGAGGCAGAATCTTGAAATGTAATATTGCCATGCAATACGACACTACTGGGATCACCGATTTCACCAGTAATGCGAATTTCAGAATTTTTTGGAATAACTACATTTTCGTTATATTCTCCGGCAGTGACGTAAATCAAGTCTTGGCCAGTAGCAATGTCTACTGCCTCTTGAATGGTGTGATAATCATATTGCACCACGTCATTTACTGGACCAACACTAATGGTAGCCGCTTGTGCGCCAGAAACATAAATCAATAATCCAAAAACACCTCCTACCAAACCAATTAACTTATAGATAATTTCGTTCATAATTTTTAATAATTGAGCCGTTGATCAGGATCGAACTGATGACCTCCCCCTTACCATGGGGGTGCTCTACCAACTGAGCTACAACGGCAAACACGACTCTAAAAGACAGCCTAAAAATTCTAGCAAATTCTTTATATCTGCGCAATGCGCTGTTCAAATTCCGCGATTTTTTGGTTTTCCGGATTAGCCTCTTTTAGTTGATTCAAAGCCTGACGAGCAGTAAGACGGTCTTTCATCATAAACGCCAATTCTAACTGAGCGGAAATATTACGCGGACTTTTTGGGGCTAGCTCCACGCTTTGTTTAAAGCAATCCTTGGCTTCTTCCATGCTTCCTCGTTCTTGATATACTTGTCCTAACGCATAATAAATCCGGTCGTTTTTGGGGTCGATTTTTTTGGCAAACTCCAAAGACTCGCAAGCGTGGTCATACTCTTTTTTGTGCAAATAAATTTCTCCCAAATATTCATAAGCCTCGGCGTTTTTTGGATCTAAGCGCACAATGTCTACAAAAACATTTTCCGCTTCCACGTAATTATTACTTTTACAAAATTGCATGCCCTTGTCCATCAATTGCGCAATTTTTTGGCGGGTCTGTTCTTTTTCTTCTTGATTTTTAGGAGTCGCACGAACATTTTTATATTTACTTTCCAATTGTTTCAATTTACCATGCCAATGAGTAAAAAAATCATTCGTGCCTCCTTGGGCCGGCCTAAAAATTTTTTTAGCCCCGAAAATCACGGCCTTGGTTTTTCTTTGCAAACGCTCTTCAATAATTTTATATTTCTGCGAGTGTATTTTGGCTTTAGGCATAGCGGCCACATCTAATAGTAACAATTTTTTCCACCGACGACTGATAAAAAATACCACCACCGCCAAAGCAATTACCGCAATGATGATCAGAATCCAATCTATAATTTGCATATACTTAAAATTAACTGTCTTTTGCTCTTTTATTAGCCACACAACCGGAACAACCTACGCGTTTACAACCAAAAGGAATATTAACTTTTTTACCGTCTTGATCTTTAATGGTCAATTCGTGCATTAAAATATTGCGCGCAATGACCGTGCCAGCGCCATAATTTTTAGTTTTAATCTGGGCGCCAATTTCCGGCATTTTTTTACCACAAGCCTGATAGCCTTCGGCCTCATAAGCCAAACAACACTTTAAGCGACCGCATAAACCAGACAAACGATCAGAACCGCGGTGTTCTAATTGTTGCACGGCAATAAAATCGGAATTCACATTACCCAGCTCTTTCAGCCACGTGGCGCAACAAGCCACGCGACCGCAAGGGCCCAAGCCTCCGTTTTGCGCCACCACGTCTCGCGAACCAATCTGTTGTAAACGAATTTGCCGATTGAATACTCCTTGCAATTTTCTTACCAGTTCCCGAAAATCCACTCTACTGCCGGCGGTAAAAGCAAAAACCAAACGCGTATCATCAAAAGAAAAACTGGCGTCAATGATTTTCATTGGCAAACCAAGTTCGTGCACTATATCACGCGCGGTCTTAATAGCATCGGGTTTTTTTTCAGCTTGTTTGGTTAAAACTTGCAAATCAGAAACAGTGGGCAGTCTTTTAATTAAAGACAAGCTCTCTTCCAGCTCTGT
>MHKJ01000056.1:2228-8385 GCA_001818355.1 Candidatus Kerfeldbacteria bacterium RIFOXYC2_FULL_38_9
GTCCAAAACCCATGATTTTGCCCACTTCCAAACCCATGCTGGTTTCCACCACCGCTCGATCGCCTACTTTCAAATCAAAACCTGTGGGACTAAAAAAATAAGAACGATCCCAAGAGTGAAATTGAATCTCAACAATTTTTACCTGTGCCATGGTCATCTAAACTAAAACGAATAAAGCGTCGAATAACGATATTTTCTCCCAACCGGCCAATGGTTTCATTTAACAAATCCTGAATGGTTTGTTTTTCATTTTTGAAAAAAATTTGATTTAATAAACAGTTTTCATCAAAAAACTTTTTTAATTTTCCGGCCACAATTTTTTCTTTTACTGCCTGGGGTTTATTATCGGTGATTTGCGCTTGATAAATTTCTTTTTCCTTTGCTTGCACCTCAAGAGGCACGTCTGCTGAAGATAAATACAACGGTTTCATCGAAGCGACTTGCATGGCCAGATCTTTAGCTAAAGCCTGAAAACCCGCTGTGCGCGCCACAAAATCGGTTTCGCAATTAAGCTCCACTAATACCCCTATTTTATTGAGGTGCACATAAGAAGCAATGACGCCTTCGCTGGCTTGACGATCCGCTTTTTTACTGGCAATCGCCTCTCCTCTTTTGCGTAAAATTTCCAAAGCCTGATCAACATCACCGTGGCTTTCGTCCAAAGCTTTTTTAACATCCATAACTCCGGCGCCGGTTTGGTGACGTAATTTCTGAATCAATTCCGTGCTCATATAAAATAAAAATTATTTGGTTATCTTTTCTTCAACTTGAGGATTTTTTTTGCCCTCGTTTACCGCTTCTGCCACGGCTTGCATCATTAGTTCTATGGATTTAGTCGCATCATCGTTACCGGGAATAGGATAGTCCACAGCGCGGGGATCGGTATTGGTGTCACAAAGCGCGGTTACGGGAATACCCATTTGTTGCGCTTCTCGCAAAGCGGTTTTTTCTTTCACCAAGTCAACCAGAAAAACCATATCCGGTTTTTTAGTCATAGTTTCAATGCCGCCCACCAGATAATCCAGTCTTTCTATTTCGCGATCAAACTCTAATTGTTCTTTTTTGGTATATTTTTTCAGCTCACCGCTTTCTCTGTCTTTTTTTAAACGGGTAAGTTTTTGCGGCACTTGCGCTACATGAGAAAAATTGGTTAACAATCCTCCTAACCAACGATTAACCACATAAGGCATGTCGCATAAAATAGCGTACTTTTCCACCAAGGAAGTGGCTTGGCTTTTGGTGCCCACAAACAGAATGGTTTTATTTTGGCTAGCCAAATCTGCCAAAACTTTCAAGGCCTCTTCTAATTTTTTTTGCGTGGCCTCTAAATTGATGATGTGCACACTGTTCTTCGTAGTGAAGATGTAAGGCTCCATATTAGGATGCCACTTGCTGTTTTTATGCCCAAAGTGCACACCGGCTTTGAGCATGGCAAGTAAACTGGGGGTTTTGATGTTCATATTTTCCTTTTTAATTACGGTTTTGCCTTTTAGTAGGGCCAATTATGGCAGGCCTGCTAAAATTAACGACAAAACCTACTTGATTAAATGCCTGAAAAGTATAGTAAATATTTATATTTTTGGCAAGTGTTGACATGTTTTTTAGCTGATGATATAATTTTTTCTGTCATAAAAAACATATGAAATCTAAAATACATCCCCAAACCTACAAAACCACAGTGGTCTGTGCTTGCGGCAACAGTTTTGAAACTTTGTCCACCAAAAAAGAAATTCAAACGGAAATTTGTTCCGCTTGTCATCCTTTTTTTACCGGTAAACAAAAATTAGTTGACGCGGCGCACCGAGTAGAAAAATTCCAAGCTAAAGAAAAGAAATTTCAAGAAAAAGCGGCGGTTAAAAAACACGGTTCAAAAAAAGAAAAACACGCGGCACGGCTGGCGAAAAAAACCGGACAAGTCAAAAAAACAAAAAAATCCGCTAAGGACGCTTTAAAAGCGGCCAAGTCTGCTCTTTCTGGCTTGTAACTTAAATTACTTCTAAAAATCGGGTGTAGCCCGGTTTTTTAATTTAAAAATAAAAATATGGAAACAGCCATTTTAAAAAAAATTCAAAAAGAATATCAGGAAACAGAACAGCAACTGCAAAATAACGTAGCGACTTTAGATGCGATAAAAATTCAAAAACTGGGCAAAAAGTATAACGATCTTAAAGAAAAAATGATGGTCATTGATAAATATTTCTCTTTGCAAAAAGCTTTAACCGACATTCAAAAAACCATTACGGACAACGAACCAGCCGAGTTGGTGGCTTTAGCGAAAGAAGAACTGGTTAATTTGCAGGCAAAAATTATCAGCACGGAAAAAGAACTGCAAATTTTATTATTACCCAAAGATCCCAATGATAGCAAAAATTGTATCATTGAAATGCGCGCCGGCGCCGGTGGAGACGAGGCCGCTTTGTTTGCCGCGGAATTATTTCGCGTCTATGCGCGTTATGCTCAAACTTTGAGATGGAAAATAGATTTGATTAGTAAAAGCGAAAACGAATTGGGCGGTTATAAAGAAATTATCTTTGGCGTTTCCGGACAAAATGCGTACGCGCAACTAAAATACGAATCCGGAGTGCATCGCGTTCAGCGTATTCCGGCTACCGAAAAAGCGGGACGAGTGCACACTTCCACTATTACCGTGGCGGTATTGCCTGAAGCCTACGAGAAAGATTTGGAAATTTCCGAAAATGATCTGCGCATTGACGTGTTCCGTAGCGGCGGTCACGGCGGCCAAAGCGTCAACACCACTGATTCGGCCGTGCGCATCACCCATTTACCAACCAATACCGTGGTTACTTGCCAAGATGAAAAATCGCAACACAAAAACAAAGCCAAGGCTCTAGGTGTTTTACGCGCGCGGTTATTGGCTGTAAAAGAAGAAGAGGAAAATAAAAAACTTGGTGACGCGCGTCGTTCCCAAATAGGCACGGGTGACCGCAGTGAAAAAATTCGCACTTATAATTTTCCGCAAGACCGCATTACGGATCATCGCATTAAACAAAGTTGGAATAATATTGAAGAAAAAATGAACGGCAATTGGGAAAATATATTTGCGGCTTTGCAAGCGGCTGACCAAGCTAAAAAATTAGAACAATTAAACGCTTAATGAACGTCCGACAGGTTATTATCAAGGCCGTATCAAAATTGCAGGGTATTTCTGCAACGCCTCGGCTAGATGTTGAGCTGATTTTAACACACGTTTTAAAAAAAGAACCTGTTTTTTTGCTGATTCACCCGGAATATTTGCTCACTAAACCGCAATTGACAAAATTCAAAAAACTGCTGGCTACCAGAAAAAAAGGTGAACCCATGGCCTATCTTTTGCAAAAAAAAGAATTTTATGGACGGGTTTTTTATGTTGATGAAAGAGTGTTGATTCCCCGTCCGGAAACTGAATTGTTAATTGATACTGTTCTTGGCTCACTTAAAGCCTACGTTACCCACCTGCCCCATGCTCACAAGTTGCGCGTGGGGACCCCGGGTAACTTCGGCATTCGTTCGCCATGGCCACGAATTCTTGACATTGGCACCGGTTCAGGCTGTGTGGCTATCACTTTAAAAAAAGAACTGCCAAAAGCTAAACTGGTAGCCACGGATATTTCCGGCACTGCTTTAACGGTGGCGCAAAAAAACGCCCGCAACTTAAAAGCAAATATTAAATTTATAAAAAGCGATTTGTTCGCCAATATACCGAAGAGCTATAAAAAAAGTTTTGATGTTATTGTCAGCAACCCGCCTTATGTGAATTTGCATAAAACAGATCTGACTAATCCCCGATCAATTGGACTAAAATTTGAACCGAAAATTGCCCTGCAACCTGCCGGCGGTGATGCTGTTTCTTTAATTGAAAAAATTATTACCGAGGCTGATGATTGGCTGACACCAACAGGCGCACTACTGATAGAAATCGGATTTAATCAAGGAAAACAAGTCAAAAAACTTGCTGATAAAGCTTTCCCAAAAAAACAAATCAAAATTTTAAAAGATTTGTCACAAAAAGACAGAATAATTATCATCAGATAACTTAACTGATTGCAATCTTATCTTTTTTATAATCTACCATGACTTTTCGGCCAGATTTCATTTTTCCGGAAACAATATCCATCGCCAGCGGATTGAGAATTTCCATTTGAATAACGCGCTTTAAAGGACGCGCGCCATACACTAGATCGTAGCCTTTGTCGGCCAAATGTTCTTGCGCTGTTTTACTGAATTCCAGAGTAATCTTCCGTTCGGCTAATCGTTTTTTTACTAAAGCCAACTGTATTTTAACTATATCATATAAATTATCTTTTGTCAAGGCATGAAAAATAATAATCTCATCTACTCGGTTTAAAAACTCCGGATTAAAATTTTCTCGCAAAGACCTCATGACAGTAGCGCGCATTTCTTTTTCGATCACCGCCGCCTTCTTCTCACTGCCAGCTCTAAAACCAATACTCCCCCGCTGTTCGGCATAATCCTGAATGGCCTGACTGCCGATATTGCTGGTCATGATAATAATCGTGTTTTTAAAATTTATCTTACGACCCTTGGCATCGGTAATATGCCCGTCGTCTAAAACCTGTAATAAAATATTAAAAACATCCGGATGCGCCTTTTCTATTTCATCAAGCAAAACTACCGAGTAAGGCCTGCGGCGAATCATCTCGGTTAACTGTCCAGCCTCTTCATAGCCCACATATCCGGGAGGACTGCCAATGAGTTTGGAAACCGAATGTTTTTCCATGTACTCCGACATATCCACGCGTACCATGGCCTCTTCATCATTAAACATAAAATAAGCCAAAGCGCGCGCCAGTTCGGTTTTGCCGACTCCTGTCGGACCCATAAAAATAAACGAGCCAATAGGGCGTTTTTCTTCTGAAACACCGGCGCGAGAACGGCGAATAGCGTTGGCAATAGCCGTAATCGCCTCTTTTTGACCAATCACTCTTTGTGCTAAATCCTCTTCCATGTGGCGCAATTTATGACTTTCCGATTCCAACATTTTAGACATGGGAATACCGGTCCAGCGCGAAACCACGGCGGCAATTTCTTCTTCGGTGACTTCTTGTTTTAAAAGACGTTGTTTTTTTTGCACCTGTTCTAATTTTTTCTGTAAACCCACAATCTCTTTTTCCAAAGTCGGAATGGTGCCGTAGCGAATTTCCGCCACCTTGCGCAAATCTCCTTCGCGCTCGGCAATATCCGCTGTGCCTCTTTTTTTATCAATTTCTTCTTTTTTAAGATGAACGGCAGACAGTACATCGCGTTCATTTTTCCACTGCAGTTCAATTTTTTGAGAAGCATCTTTTAACTCTGAAAGTTCTTTTTCAATTTTTTCAATTTCGTTTTTATTTTCTTTTTTATCTTTAGACAAAGCCTCTTTTTCCACTTCCAGTTGCATCATCCGACGCTTCATTTTATCTAAATTCTCCGGCATGGAATCAATTTGCATGCGCAAAGCAGAAGCGGCCTCGTCCACCAAATCAATGGCTTTATCCGGTAAAAATCGATCGGCAATATAACGGTGCGATAATTCCGCGGCGGTGATTAAAGCCTGATCGGTAATATGCACGCCATGATGCACTTCATATTTTTCGTTAATGCCGCGCAAAATGGCGATGGTGTTTTCCACTGAAGGCTCGCCCACAAAAATCGGTTGAAAACGGCGCTCTAAAGCCGCATCTTTTTCAATATATTTTTGATATTCTTTTAAAGTAGTGGCGCCAATGGCATGTAATCTGCCGCGCGCCAAAGCCGGTTTTAACAAATTAGCCGCATCCACCGTTCCTTCGGCACTGCCGGCGCCGACAATAGTATGCAGTTCATCAATAAACAAAATAACTTTGCCGGCTTTTTCGTCAATTTCTTTTAAAATCGCCTTCATGCGCTCTTCAAACTCACCGCGAAACTTGGTACCGGCCAGCAATGATCCGATATCCAAAGCGACAATCTCTTTGTTTTTTAAAGAATCCGGAACGTCGCCGGCTACAATGCGTTGCGCCAGACCTTCCACAATGGCGGTTTTGCCGGTGCCTGGTTCGCCAATTAAAACCGGATTGTTTTTCGTGCGTCGAGAAAGCACCTGCATCGCCCGGCGGATTTCATCGTCGCGGCCGATAACCGGATCCAATTTTTCCTCGCGCGCCAGTTGCGTGATATT
>MHKJ01000057.1:0-2111 GCA_001818355.1 Candidatus Kerfeldbacteria bacterium RIFOXYC2_FULL_38_9
AACCCTTTTACCCCCTTACTGATGTTGAATTGTTGCATACTCCTTACTGGTTAGGAGTGCAATATGTATCTGGCCTTATGCAAAATTGATTTCAAAGTATTAAACAGGCCTTGCTATACGATGTGGAGTTGTATAAAGAACCAGCTGTCTAACATCATCGTCAAATACAGCGTGCTCTAAAGCTAAAGAAAACATAAATGATTCTCCGTTTTGTTTAGTAATTTCGAAATGAGATCCATCAAATCTAGGAATGGGAATACCTTGACTTTGCATTTCTTGTAAAAGTTGATTCAAACCTTTGATTTTTGGGGGTATGTCAATGGTTTGCATTTGTAAATAATTAGAATCATCATATGGTGCTTCTCTGCTTTCTTCTTGGCAGACTGTCATAAATTTTACTAATCTAGACAAGCCTGTATTAAATTTTATTTCTGTTTCGGTTAATGGCGGTAAATCTTGAAGACTAACTATTTTTGAAACGCGATCTTTCCTAATCAAACGAGTATTTTCCCCTTCCATAAAAAATTAAAACTAATACTTATTAGCTTAATCTTAGCAAAAAAAAAGAAGAGAGTCAACCCCTTAAGGCTTAAAACTCCCTTCTAATTTTTAAATTATTCTCAGTAAATCACTATTTAGTTTTGAATTTTACTGATTTAGAAACGTGACCGCCCAAATATTGACCAACCGCCCGAACATTTACTTTGTATTTTTTGTTACTCTGTAAACCCTTAATAACTTGCTTTTTTTTGGTGGTACTGACGCTGGTGATGATGGTGTCGCCTTTTTTAACAGTAACCACATAAAATTCCGCATTTTTTACTTTCTTCCAGGATACGGTCATTTTTACTTTTTTAACATGCGCCACTTTTATGCCTTTTACTTTTTTCGGCGCTTTAATCTTACTACCGCTTGGCATATATCCGGTAACGCTACTGTCTGACACATAAACACCACCGACCAGTTTGGTAGTTTGACCA
The DNA here is from genome assembly GCA_001818355.1 of Candidatus Kerfeldbacteria bacterium RIFOXYC2_FULL_38_9. Taxonomy (GTDB): domain Bacteria; phylum Patescibacteriota; class Patescibacteriia; order UBA9570; family XYC2-FULL-38-9; genus XYC2-FULL-38-9. The sequence goes on from MHKJ01000057.1 coordinate 981, forward strand.
TCGGGATTTATCACTAAAACATTTTGATAACCGCTGGAGACACCGGGTAAAACAGTGCCGGTAATTTCACCTTCCGCAACTGTTAAATCAGCAACAGGCACTCCTCCCACCGTGGCTATTGCTCCTTCGGCAAAATGATAACCGGAAATAGTCAGTTCTGTTTCTGTCGAGTTATCTATTTCTTGCGGAGAGACCGCATAAATATCCGGGGCATCTACGCTGGTAACAGTGAGGGCCTTGGCTAAAGTAGCACTTGATTCATTGGGATTGGTAACCGTAAGGTCATAAAGCCCATCTGTTAAACTGGCAGGCACAGTAACGTGCAATTCTTTACTGCTCACCACAATACTTTCTGCCGTGGTACTGTCAAAAGCAACGGTAGAATTAGCAACAAAATTTTCACCGTAAAAAGAAACTATCGTATCCACCTGAGCACTGGGTTGACCGGCGCCGCCGTAAAAACTTACTGTGGCGTAAATCGGCGTCATATCAGGACAAATTTGATCAGAATTAAAATTGACCCAAAGGGTATAAAATCCGGCGTTTAAATAAACATTACTGGTAATTCCCGCCGTGCCCTTGGCTACATAATCATCTGAACCGGTAGGAGTAATATACCAATCACCATCAGCATTAACTTGAACACTCTGGGCGGTTTGTACATAAAATTGAGCCGGGGTGGTGGTCGATGCACCGTCTTCTCCCGTACATTCCGCTACTGCCTGCGAACTTTGAGAGTCAAAAGATGGTTTAACAGTGGCATCGTCAGTTACTAACACATCATCAATCAACCAACCTCGAAAACCGTTATAATTGGCATCAACCGTATCAAAATTAAACTGTAATTTAACAGTGTTGCCGACATAAGCGGATAGATCAACAGTGGTGTATAACCATTGGCCAACTTGCCCTAAACCGCCGGAACTGTATGGTCTCCAAGATTCACCGTCTACATCATTGGCCGGGTTTAACAATGCTACCTCTGTCCAAGTTGTGCCTCCGTCTGTAGATGCAGATACTTTCATTAAATCATAACGATCAACATCTACTCCTTCCACTTCCCACCAGTGCCAAAATGACAAAGTAGCATTATCGGCGGAAATTAAATCAATTTCCGGGGAAACTAAATTA
>MHKJ01000057.1:2143-4345 GCA_001818355.1 Candidatus Kerfeldbacteria bacterium RIFOXYC2_FULL_38_9
AGGCAGATTGCCAGAATCTGGCAAAGACACTAAATCCGGATTGATCTCGGGACTGATAGTGATGTCTTGCGGATTTTCTTGCAAATGCCACAAACCTTCGCTGGTCCAATCATTGACGCCGTTTTCCATGTCGTCAAAAAACACCGTGCCGGCATTAACTGGTTGAGAGCCAAACAAAAAAGCTCCAATCATTAAAATGCTGGCTAAAATAATTTTTTTCATACCTCCTTATTTTTATTTTATTAAAAACCCAATACTCTTATTATATCACAGTTATTTTTACTGTCTACATTTCCTAAAATTTTTGCACTCTTAAAATTAAAGAGTATAATAAACCAATAATAATTACAAAACTAAAATGATAATTATGAAAAAAACACCTGCTTTGTTATTAAAATTGGCAACGGCGATAATGGTGCTGGTAAGTGCGCCGCTTTCGGCAGATGCAGTTGCTCGTATCTCCGGCAGAGGAACCTATCAAAATGATCTAGGAACTGATGATTATACCTTTTATATTATACTGGGATTTTTTGGATTTTTAATTGTGATTACTATTGCCAGTATTGTTTTTAAAAGTTTACTAAAGCCGCGAGGACCATTATTTTCCATTATTTTTGGTTTAATCTATGTTATTTTCTTTACCGTTTTTATGTTGATAATTTTTAGTGTAAGCAATAGTCCACAAAATTCTCAATTTTCCATTCAATCTATTTTGTCTAAACCAAAAATATTATTCAGTTCTTTACAGAATCTTGGCAGTGGAGGAGGCATTGTGTTATTGGTTGGTGCTTTCATTATTTTAATGTTTATCATTGTGGGCATTGTGTTTTATAAAACTCATCGCGATCATGCTTGGTTGATGAAAAATGGCTTGCCAGGACAAGCAAAAATATTATCCGTTACTGACACCGGCGTAAAGTTAAACGGTGTTCCTTTACTAACCATTCAAGCTGAAATACATACTGCCGGCAAAGCTCCTTATACCGTTAACAAGCGCCTGCCCGTACCTATGATTGCCATGTCCACCATTGTTTCCGGATCAATGGTACCGGTACGCATTCATCCTCATAAACCGAAAAAAATAACTTTTGCTAATTGGAATTATGGCAATAATATTATCAATATCAATAATAATATTGGCAGTAATGATTTTAATGCTGGAACATCAGGGCTTTGTGTGGGCAATGTGGATCAAGGAGACTTTCAAAATGGCATACCAGCGCAAGCCAAAATTTTAAATATTACCAAAACTGATCAAATAAAAAACGGTCAATCAGTATATCGTATTAACTATGATATTCAACCCAACAACAAACACGCCTATAAACTGGAAAGAGAAGTTCCTTTGCCGGATATGGCGGCTAATTTATTGCACATAGGCTCAACTTACCCCTGTGAAGTTCACCCTGATGATCCTCGGCGCATCAAACTAAAAATTATTTAGTTAAAATTATTTACCAACTAACTGCACAGCATCAACTTCCACCCAATCTTCTGGTAATAAAGTGGTATCAAAAGTGATTCTTACTCCGTTAACTTTATAAGTTGTCGTTGTGACCGGAATCTGAAAATAATTTAACTCTTTGGTGGTGTCAATTCCCGACCAGATTGAATGATAATTTCCATCAATATCTTTTAACTCTACCGCAGATACGGCCCCACTGCCGGAGCTTTCTCTGATGCGTACTCCGTTCACATAAACGGCTTTGGCATAAGTCAATTCCAAAGTTTCTGTTCCTTTATTTTTTTCTGCCGGAGCCCAGGCATTGCTATCATCGCCATATTCGGTCACATCTGGTGTGTTTGTTGCCTGTTTGGCTGACCAGTCTTCACTGCCGTATTGGGTAGAGGCGGTGGCACCGTTTGCCCATTGACCGTAAGCATCGCTTAAAATAGCGCTGTTATTAGCCTTGGCATTAAATGCCGCGGTATTGGTTGTGTCTGTAGTATTGGTGTTGACGTTGGCAACCGCTTGATTAGTGTTTGATGTCGTATTAGTGGAAGTGGACGAAGAACTGCACCCCGCACCTAACGCACACAAGGCAACGACAAAAGCCGTGCCTAAATAAACATGCTTTTTCATAGGCAATTTAATAAATTGATTAGTAAATTTGTTAGTAAATTTTTCCTCCTCATTGTTGCTATTAGTATACCACGCTTACTGATACTGGTCAATAACACTCTCGCATACACTTTCACCAG
>MHKJ01000057.1:4358-14444 GCA_001818355.1 Candidatus Kerfeldbacteria bacterium RIFOXYC2_FULL_38_9
AGTCCAAGCCGATTGCAAATTAAAGCCGCCGGTAACACCATCCACATTTAAAATTTCTCCAGCTAAAAATAAACCGGGCACAAGACGCGATTGCATGGTACGAGGATCAATTTCATTGGTGTCTACGCCACCTGCGGTTACAAATTCACTGCCGGCGCCACGACCGATCAGGTGCACCAGTGAGCACTTCAACTGCTGAATTATATTGCTACGTATTTGCTTATTAACTTCTGCTAAAAAAATCTGCTCCTTTATATCATTGGCTTTTAATAATTTTTCCACCAAAGACTTGGGCAACCATGCTTGCAGTAGTCGCCCTAATGGTTTTTTGGGATATTGGCAACAAGCCGTGTTTATTTTTTCTCGTATTGCTTGTGCGGATTCATCAGGTAGCCAATCAAGATAAACGGCTAGTGGATGTTCTTTAGAATATTCGGCAAAAGCCACTTGCGCGGAAAGAGCAAAAACCGCCGGACCGCTAATGCCCGTATGCGTGCATACTAGTGGCCCGCGAGCCGTATTTTTTTTATTTTTTACTACTGTTATTTTAATATCTTTAAAAGAAACTCCGGGTAATTCGTGTATCCACTTTTCGGCTAACACAAACGAATTCAAGCTAGCGGCGAGCGGAGTAATTTTGTGGCCAAGCGCTTCCGCAAATGCATACCCATCACCTGTAGACCCCGTATGCCGATATGCTTGTCCGCCGGTAGTTAGAATAACTGCCGAAAAATTTTCTTTTTTGCCACCGGTCTCAATCACAAAACCATTGGTGTCGGCATTTTCTTTAGCAATACTCTTTACTGACGTGTTGCAACGAACATCGACCTCGGTTTGAACAAACAACTTCTCAAATACACCCACTATCTCCGCGCCGTTGTTTGATTTCGGAAATACTCGTTGATCATGTTCGGTTTTTAACAAGACTCCGTGCTCTGCAAACCACTCGCACACTGCTGTCGGCGGAAAATTCCACATAGCGCTTGTTAAAAACTTGCCACCTCGAACATAGCGTTTTAATATTACTCGCACATCTGATAAACCGGTTGTAACATTGCAACGCCCCCCTCCTGTCAGCATGACCTTGCGTCCCAAATTTTCATTTTTTTCAAAAAGTACTACTTGCGCCTGCGGCAATAATTCCTTAATACGCGCTGTAGCCATCATTCCTGCCGCTCCACCACCGATAATTGCAATTTTTGTACTCATCTTTATGAAAATTTACATATTCTGCAATAACCAAACTAATATGGCCTTTTGCATATGCAACCTATTTTCTGCTTGATCAAGAATAATGCTATTAGGATGATCTAATGCGTCGCGACTGATTTCATAACCCATATGGCAAGGCATACAATGCATTATTTTTGCCTGTGGCGCAAAACGTTCAATGAGATCAGCATTCAACTGATACGGCGTAAACAATTGAATTCGACGATCAAATTCTTCCTTAAATTCCGGTCTGATTACTCCTGAATCAAAAAATTCCATATTCATCCAAGTGTCGGTGTGCACATAATCTGCGTCACTCACCACTTCTTTTAAATCGAGCGATCTTTTTACTTTTCCCGTAGCCTCAAGTTGCGCGTCCAACTCTTCATCAATACTGTCTATATCTCTTTCCGGAGCGGCAATGGCCACTTGAATTCCCATTTTTGCACACACCAAAGCAAGTGTATTGCTTACATTATTTTCAATACCAAGCCACGCTATCTTTTTAATATTCTGCAAACCATGAGAATGTTCAACCATGGTTAATAAATCACTTAATGCCTGAGCCGGGTGATATTTTTCGCTACACGCATCGATCACCGGAATTCTGTTAAACGAGGCCGCTAATTCCACATCTGCAACCTTTTGGGCACGAAACATTAAAATATGACCAAACCTCATAATGGCTTGAATCTCTAAACCGAAATCTGTTAACGCCAATTGGCTTGTTCGGGTATCCATAAAAATTCCATGCCCACCCAATTCTGTCATGGCAGTTTCAAAAGATAAACGTGTACGCGTTGAAGATTTTTGAAAAAGCATAATCAGTGTTTTATCTTTTAAATACGGAGTTGCAATACCCTTCTCTCTTTTTTGTTTTATATCAATTGCCAATTCCAAAAGATCCGCAATATCCTTTTTACTTTGTTCTTTCAATGAAATTAAATGTTTCATATCTTTTAAATATTAACCGCTGATTTTGGGCAACCAAATTAAATAATTATTCATAACCAAATAATCAATTTTTGTTTTTAAAAATGTTCTTACTGCTTCTTCGGGTGTACAAATTATTGGTTCTTGAACATTAAAAGAAGTGTTTAAGACAATTGGAATTCCGGTTATTTTCCCAAATTCTTGAATCAGTTTGTAATATTTGGGGTTTGTGTCTTTACTCACAGTTTGTACTCTACAGGTTTCATCAATATGCGTTACTGCAGGAATTTTTTCCGGAAATTTGGGCATCACGGCAAATATCATAAACCTGTCTGATAATAAATGTTTTCTGATATAGAAAAAATCCTCCATATTTTCTTCTAATACAGATGGAGCAAACGGCCGAAACCATTCTCTTTTTTTTACTTTTTGATTTATAACCGCTCTCATGTCTTGTCTTCTTGGATCAGCCAAAAAACTTCTATTTCCCAATGCTCGCGGACCAAATTCCAGCCTGCCTTGAAACCACGCTATAATATTTCCATCTGCAATTAACTTAGCGGTTTTCTTTTCTATTTCTTTTACTTTTTTATATTTTAAACCATTGGCGTTAATCAATTTTTTTATTTCATTTTCGTTTTTATACTCAGGCCCCCAATAGGCATGGTCATACACAAATTTTCTTTTCTTCCCTAAAATTTGATGATAAATATAAAACGCACTCCCAATAGCAGTACCCGCATCATTAGGCGCGGATGGAATAAACACGCTGTCGTACGGCCGAATTAAAAATGTTGGCTCATTTGCAATACAATTCAAAATCACACCGCCGGCACTGCATAAATTTTTTATTTCTATTTTATTTTTTACTTTCGTTTCAACATAATTGACTAATCGTAAAAGAGTTTTTTCTGTAATTTTTTGCATAGCCGCAGCTATGTCCATGTGTTCTTTTGTGAATTCGCCAGCGCTTTTTTTCTTTTGAACACCAAAAATTTTCTCTATTTGAGAAAAATCGTTTGTTCTAAACCGCATGATGTCATTATTCACGGTAAAAATGTCTTTGTCGTTGTAATTCACTATTTTGTGAAACGCATCAATATACACTTTCCAATCGCCATACGAAGCCAAGCCCATCACTTTACCCGCATCGTATGCTGATAACCCTAAAAATTCAGACATTTTTTCCCACAAAAATCCAATGGAATTCGGATAGAATATTTCTTTTACTGTAAACATTTTATTATCTTTGCCGTATCCAAGCCAAGCAGTTGCATTTTCTCCAATTCCATCCACAATCACAATGGGTGATTCTGTATAGGGGCTAACAAAAAACGTACTTGCCGCATGCGCCAGGTGATGATCAACCCAATGGAACTTGCCTGCTATTTTTGTTTTATAGTGCTGTTCTAATTTCAACGGTATTGATTTGGTTTTTTTGTAAAATAATTCTTCACCCTCTTTACTGCCCCAAGAATTCTTCTCATAATACTTGCTAACGCTGATATTTTTTAATCGCTTTTTCGGGTTAAAAGAAAAACCAATATAATCCACATCTTCCATGGTTATACCTGCTTTTTCCAAACAATAATCTATAGACGCAAACGGCAATTCGTCAGAATTATCAATTTGTGCTTTTTTGGCATGCTTTATTCTGTTAAACCGTTCTTCTTCAACAGCTGCTATTAACATGCCATCTTTTATTATAGCGGCGGCGGAATCATGATAAACCGAATTTATTCCGAGGATGTATTGATATTTCATAATAATTTTTATAATTAAATACCTTGCGGAGTATAAAAAGATAATTTGGGCGGATATGTTTCTTTAATCACTTTTGAATTGATGACATTATCAAGAATCATTTCGCAAAACACTTCTGTGGTAAGAACATCTTCAAGGGCTTGCTTTACATATTCACTATTCCAATGCAACCTTTTCTCTTCTAATAAAAACAATGTATAATATTGTTTCCATAACAAACTTTTTTCAGTATATATTTTCCACAAATTTTCTGCAATTTGTTTTTTTGTCATTTCATCTGTATTAACAAAATCTACAATCACGAGTGAGGTTTTCAATGTTTCGATAACAGACCACAAAACAAAACTTTTAATATATTTATAATCTGGTTTCGCTGGTATTTGTATAGCCGTAAAGGTGTCAAAATCACAAATGTATAATTTTTGATTATGAACAATATCATTACCAAAATTACTATTCAATACACCGCGAAAACCACCGGAAAAATTCATCTGTATCAACAACTTACTTTTTTGTTTTGCGTACCAATAGTTATCTACTCCCAAATGCGCTTCGTCTTCAATTAATTTTATACCAATTTTTTTCTCTAGTTCTTTCAAAAAAATCAATTCTTTTATTGTTAAACCGTAATACTGCTCATTTGTTTCAAGCCTTTGCTCGTTTTTTGTGTGTGAAGCAAGCCCGTACCCTACAACTTTGCCATCAATCATATATTCAAAAACTGAAACAGGGGTGTGGTTGATGATAATTTTATTTTGCTTAAAAAAACAGTATGCTAATATTTCCCTCATCACATTCTCTACAGTTAACACACCAAACGGTATCTGGGTTGTGACCATTTTTTCATCACCAAAATGTAATTGCTCGTGTGGAAAACAAACATCACTGTTCAAATTCATTTTACAACCCTTTATTTTTATTTTTTCTTTTACCAATAACGCCGAACGGCTGCCAACACTCAAGGCCTGTATTGGTTTTATTTTTTTGTTATCCGCTTCTGTATTGCAAATCAAAGGAAAATTAAATTTCTTTTTCTCGCTTAAAAAACGAAAATTATTTTTGAGTATTAATTGTTCATGTTTGGACAAAACAGCTTTATGTTTTTTTACAAAATCCGCCACAGAATAAACCTCACCATCAACAGGATATAGTAAAACTTTTTTCTTTGTTTGTAATAGCGGGACTATTTTCTTTCTGTCTAATATCATATTATCTTCTGGAAAGAATAAAATCTTTAAGTGGCATGTCTAAATCAATCTTACTTTCTTTTTGAAGGCTGTTAATATATGTATGAATTTCTGCTTCAACCATTTTTAATTTTTTGGCTGGTATTTTTTTTATGTATTTTTTTATATTTTTCATAACGATGTATTTTTTTAAAAAAACTCTAAGCGCCCCGATTAATTCTATCAATATCTCTTTGCCATTTGGCTTTTGCCTGTTTCCATTCCAAAGTTTCATAACCACTGTCATTTAAACCTATAAAAAATGAAATACGCAAATGTTCTGGCAAACTCTCATTTTTTAATTTTACTATATTCTCCAACTTCATCATAGCTTTCATTAAAATATCAAAATAGGGAGCAGTTGATGCATAGGGCATTTTCTCCGGCATTTCATAAAAAGGGTGTATGTTAATTCTGACCGGAGTTTTCTGCCCAACATTTTTTTCAATAAATCCGCCTACGTCACTTAAAAAACCATTGGCTATCGCCTCTTTATCTGCTCTGTCGGCGGTATAAAATTCTGGCAAAAACACAAAACCAGCGTCAACCCCAAACCGAGAATTATTTTCTTCATTAAATTTATTAATGGTTGCAAACATATTCGCAACTTCTGATTGTATCTGTGGTTTTCCATAAATTTTACTACCCTTTTCTCCCAAACTTTCTACACCCAAAATAAAATGTATAGTATATTTTAATCCCAAACCTTTTAAACGAGCTAACACTTGTTCATTGATAAAGCGACCCCTGCTATTTAAAGAGACATATTTTGGTGACGGCACTAATTCATTCAATTTCTGTAATAATAATTCTAAATTACTAACTGATAATTCTTCAGTGTTTGTCACATTACCAAAATTATAAATACAAATATGATACCCGGATTCTTCATATACAGTGGAATTTGCTTGTATGCGACATTGAAGCCCTTCAATTTGTTTTACAATTTTTTGCGCATTAGCAGAGGCATCTACTTTTGCAGCCTCTTCGTGAACACCACACCCGGGGCACTTAAACGGACACCCTCCTACCCTTTCATTGCCAATCACTACAACTTCACGCACACCGTCTGCGTCAAAACGCCTTTCTTCAAAATTTTCTTGCAAACTGGCAACATCTGATCCTTTATCTGTCTCGAACCGATTCAAAGTGTCACGCCCTTGCTGTCTGTTTCTTTTGTTGAATGAATGTTCTGTCATATTTTTCTATTTATTATTATTTATAATACACTAAATATGAACTAAAATATACTACAACAAATAACAAAATATGTCATTTTTGTCGGCAATTGTTTCTATTTATTGACATTTATTATATTTTACGGTATTATTTATATATAAAATGTTGCCAATTTTTTCGGCATAATGATACAAATATGAAAAATGATCGGTTAATTGAGGTTTTAACTGAACTTGGTTTATCGGAAAATGAGTCAAAAGTGTATTTTTCTGCCCTTTCTTTGGGTGCAAATACCATCTTAAAAATTGCCAAAGATGCCAATTTGAAAAGAAGTACGGTCTATTCCATTATTGAAGCGCTCAAACAGCAAGGATTAATGCATGTACAAATGCACGGATTGAAAAAAAAATATGTTGCCGCACACCCCACACAACTGGAACAAATGATAGAAAAAAAACGGAATGATTTTAAAAAACATTTACCGGAATTTTTAGCAACATACCACTTAGATGGAAAGGAAAGCACTGTTAAATACTATGAAGGGCTAAAAGCGGTGCAATCGTTATATGATGAATCTGTGCAACGAATAAAATCGCATGAAGACTATTTGGTTATTACCAACCAAGAGCAATGGTTACAGTTAGATGAACGGTTTTTCATGAACTACATTAAAAAACGGGCAAAATTAAATATTCGTACTCGCTTATTATTCCAAGATTCCCCTACTGCACGTAAACATAAAAAACTGGAAAAAAACTTTAACGAAACAGTAAAGATACTGCCAACAGGCACTACGTTAGAAACCGACATGATACTGATCCCTAGCATGCTCATTATTCATCAACTTGTTCCTCCTATTATGGCAATAGTTATTGAAAATAAAAGTATCATCAATATGCAAAAAGAACTTTTCGAGATTATCTGGAAATTGTTAAAATAACTTCTAAGTTGGAAGTGTACATCATATCTATTTAGCGCAGAGATTCCAAATCAAGGGTTTGATCGATTTCCAATTGGCTGACAAATTCTTGGTCGTGGCTGACTACAATAATCGCTCCCTCAAAATTATTCAGTGACTCGGCAATAATCGGTAAATGTCGAAAGTTAATATGATTGGTCGGTTCATCAAGAATTAACAGCCCCGGCTGTTGCAATAAAAAACGCGCATAACACAACAGTCCTTTTTGACCTTCGGAAAGTGAACCGATCGGATGGTGCAACAATTCAGCATTAAGCAAAAAATGAGCGGCCGCACTATAAATTTCTTTTTCACCACCTTGTATTTGCGCTTTTTTTAGAGCTTCGTACGGTGTTTTATCAAACTGCAATCCTGAAAAATCTTGTCGATAATATCCTGTGCGCACATCTTCGGCAATAGTAAAGCCGGCTGTTTTTTGTCCTGCCAGTGTTTCCAACAATGTTGTCTTACCAATGCCGTTAGGACCAATAATATGCAAACATTCTTTACGTCGTAAAACAATATCCACCTCTTTATCAACCGGCATTTCATTTTTTAACACCGAAATCGATTTGATACGAACCAGCGGATTACTGGTTTCTTGCGCCGGAATAATAAATGGTCTAATGGTTTTGTCTTCTTGTTGCACATTAACCATAGCATTTTCTGAATCCTGAATTTCTTCGCGTAATTTACTGGCGAGCTTGCGCATCTTACCACCTTTGTGAGAGAAAAAATTCACTTTTTCTTTACGATCAATTAAATTTTTACGCAATTGAGCATTTTTCCTCTGTTCTCTGTCAATTTGCGCGCTGATTTCTTCAACAACATCAAAATAATCTCCTACAAATTTATGAGTTTGATGATTAAAAATATCTAAATGCAAAACGCCTTGGGTGAAAGAGTTTAAGAAATTGGCATCGTGGGAAATGACGATCGCTGTTTTTTCATAGGCAATTAAAAATTGAGTAAGATGGTCAATGCCTTGAGCATCCAAATTATTAGTTGGCTCGTCAAGAAGTAAAATATCCGGATTTTGAATTAAGGCTTGAGCTAACAACAAACGCGCTTGCTGACCGCCGGATAACCATTCAATGGTGCGATCAGAAGGAATGGATAAATGTACTACTGCCAATACTTTAGTAATGTGGCGATCAAGATCATATTGTTTTCCGATAAACACTTTTTCAAAAAATTCTTTAACTGTCAACGACAAATATTCCCGTGGCATTACTTGCAAAGCCATGCCAATGGTAGCCGAATTTTTAAGATGTACTGAACCTTCATCTGGAGCAAGCGCGCCCGTGATTAACTTAAAAACAGTGCTTTTGCCGGCGCCATTTTGACCCATGATGGTTATTTTTTCATTCTCACGAATAGAAAAATTTGCTTCATCTAAAATAATTTTTTTATTGCTATATCGAAATGAAACTTGTTCAAATCGAATAATCACATCTCCGTGTTCCATTTTTACTAAATAAAATTCAAATAAAGAAGCCTAAGATTTCTAAGCCTTTGATACCCTACCGGATTTGTCTTGCCAAGTCAAGCTCTGGACTTTATTTTTTTGCCCTTTTTTTCTGCGCGCTTGGCTAACATTTCTTTTTTGATTGCCAAACGTTTTTTGGTTTTGTGTGGATGTTTAATTTTTTTCGCACTGCCTAGTGCTCCGCGTCTTTTTGCCATATAAACAGTTTAAATAATTATTGATTACACAATACACCATTTTTGCTTTTTATACAATTCATATACAGCACGTGTTATTTAAAATTGAAAAGTGGACTGGTTTAAAATTGAATCAAAAAAAATGAAATACTATACTGTCTCACTGCGTCTGCTAAATCTTTTGAGCTCTGAGCCAAAGTTGCTGAAAAACTGATTTCATGGTTTTGGCATACTCATCGCTTTCAATCACAAAAGCAAATTTTGTTTGCGGTGAAGAAAACACCGTTACTTTATTATCATAAATCACTTGAGCGGTAAACAGTGTTAAATTTGGCGGTACTAAACGCACATCTCTAAAATCACTGTAAGATACAGGGCTGGTATCGGGCGATGACCAAATGCTTTTACTTTTAATGCCGCGTTTATTCCGTTCGTTAAACCAATACTGTAAATACACATCATCAAACATAGCTCTTAAATGTTCAATCGGCGCCAACACGTATAGCATTCTTTCTTGCGTATTCAACATTTCTTCAGCTACATGTTTCATGCCTTCTATCCCCTCATACAAACGAATGCGCGATGGTTTTACAGTGGGAGTATAGAGTGATTCCAACTCAACGGCCGCTTGAGCCAATTGTTCTTCAACTATATTTAATTCTTTATGTTTGCGTTCGATGATTTTTTTTAATGTATGCGGCGGTTCCATAATGAATTTTCTGCCTTGTTTTCCGACAGTACTGACTAAACCTTTGTCGGTTAATTCTTCCAAAATATGATACACCAACGTTCTTCCTAAATTGGCTTTTTTGGCTATATCACTGGCAAGGCTCGGCCCCAGGTTTAAACCGGCTATATAGACGGCTATTTCCCCATTTGATAAGCCTAATTTCTTTAATATTTTGGTGCTAAAATTCATAGCTTGTGTATAAATTGTTGTAAAAATATTATTTACAATCTAATTATACACACAATAGATTGTACTGTCAATACTATATATAATTTGTCTTATTTTGTATTGACAAATACTATATTTTAAGGTTAAATGAAGCGTTCTCACCAATGCCCCAGCATACGGCTATGGCGTTTCGGTGAGACATGAAGGAGAAGAAATGATGGATATGATGTCGGTGTATGCCGGTCTATGGC
>MHKJ01000057.1:14459-19868 GCA_001818355.1 Candidatus Kerfeldbacteria bacterium RIFOXYC2_FULL_38_9
AACCATGCCACTCCTCCTCGGGCTGCCACTAATAGGGGCGGCGTGGTTGTTTCAGTTCTGGTTGACTGAAACAACAAGGTCAGACAAAAAATAACCCCCCCCTATGTCTGACCTCAATCCCAGTGCCTGGCTTATAAAATAAGCCCGATAGTGGAGTTGAGTGATATTTTAAGTATTCTTTTCTATTTTTTATTATCCCCTTTTAAATACTTCTGTACTATTATTTTCCATCTTCGGCAGTATGTTCCAAAATGGAACTAACTGAATCTTCTTTTAATTCGCTGCTTTCAAAAATATTTTTTATACAACTCATATACAGCGAGTAAACAGATTATGCTATACTAAAAAAAGGTGGATAATAAAATAAAAATGTTTACTAAAAATTTTACACAGGTAACGCAAGCTAAAAATAAAATTGCAATTGTAGGAGGTAAAGCGGCTTCGCTTGTGACTATGACCCAAAACAACATTCCCGTACCCAACGGTTTTGTTATTGACACAACAGCTTTTGAACATTTTTTGGCATACAATCAATTAACCCAAAAAATAGAAACGCTCACTCGTTCTGCGAGTAATAAAAATTCTTCACCTATGGCACCGGTGGCAAAACAAATTCACGGCCTGATAATGCATGCTACTGTGCCACAAAAAATGCAACAAGAAATATTTACACAATTTGAGTTGTTACATACGCAACGAGTTTCTGTGCGTTCCAGCGCCACGGCTGAAGATTCGTCGCAAAGCGCATGGGCCGGGCAACTGGAAAGTTTTTTAAATATCCCGCGTGCTGATGTGATTACACAAGTAAAAAAATGTTGGGCGTCGCTATTTACCATTCGTGCCCTTACCTATCGCTTACAAAAAAATGTATCAAAACAACCGATTGCGATAGCCGTGATTGTGCAAAAAATGATTCCAAGCGCCGCCTCGGGCATTGCTTTTTCTATGCACCCCACAACAAACGCCCAAACCATTATGATAGAAGCTGGTCTTGGCTTGGGTGAAGCGCTCGTTTCCGGAAGAATTTCGCCGGACACATATACTGTAACAAAAAAACAGCCCTTGCGTATCAGTGGTAAAAATATATCTACTCAACAAAAAGCCTTGCATTGTTTGGCAAAAGGAAAAACTGTTTGGAAAACGATCAATAAAAAACACCAAAAAAAACAAAAAATAGAAGATACGGATATTCTCAGCATCGCGCAATTGGTTATCCAATTGGAAAAGCTGTTTTCCTGCGCCGTAGATGTGGAGTGGGCAAAACAATCAGGAAAAATATACATATTGCAGTGTCGCCCTATAACTACAACAGAACAGCCGGCTACTTCACGCTCATATACCTGGTCAAACGCCAACACGGCCGAAGTATTGCCCGGCACGAACCCCCCGCTTGTTTCTAGCACCATGCTTTCTATTGTGGATCCGGTTCTGCGCGCCATATTTCATATTCCAAAAAAAATACCGATGCTGCGCGAAATAAAAGGACACCTCTATTTCAATATGAGTGTCATTGAAGAGAGTTTTACAAAAATTGTAAAAACAAAAGATTTTTCAGTAACCAAATTTATCGGTGGCACAGATACGAACCCAAATGCAAATGTACTAAAGCGCATAACCCCGCGTGGAATATGCAACATGGCTCTTTTTAGCATGAGCATGCTGTTGCGTTCTCTTTACGCCCATCGATTATTAAAAAAAGAAGTTTGTCTGGTAAAAAAACAAACCGCCCGTTTTCATACACAGATTGCAAGCGCCACACAACTGCACGAACTGCTGAATATTCAACAAAATATTCTGGTCTATATCAATAAAAACTTTCGCTTGGCAATTCTTGGTTTACTGTATCCCCTCTCCTATTATTTTTTATTCACCACGCTATGTAAAAAATGGTGTAAAGATGATAAAAGCAACTTGGCGCACGCCCTGCTGGCGGACGGAAAAACAAAATTGCAATTCATTCAGGCGTTTCACGATTTGTGGAATATCTCTCGTGCCATAAAAAGGAGTAAAACTCTGGCATCACGTTTTTTACAATCAAAAACAACAGCGGAAGCTGAAAACGCGTTATCGGCCTTTCCTCAAACACACAAGCTCTATACCCTGTTTTTAAAAAAATACGGATACCGTACTGTAAAAGAATTAGATTTTTCACTGCCTCGTTGGCAAGAAGACCCGTCATTTATTCTCTCCATGTTAAAAACATATCTGCAATCTTCACCAAAACGCTATGCGCCAACAAACAAAGCGCGCTATCTTAGAAAACAACAACGCGTCGCACTTCGTTTTTTGGAACAAAGCATGCCCCGTTGGAAATTGGTGATTCTGAAAAAAATATTACCTGTTGCAAAACAAGCGCAATATGAAAGGGAATTTGCTAAAGCGGAATTTGTGCGACTGCTTGTGCCGTTACGTGAAGTTTTTTTGCGCATTGGCACCGTATTGCATAAAAAACATATTCTGCACAATCCGCACGATATTTTTTTCTGTACAAATGCGGAAATTCAAGCACTTAATTTGCAAACAATTTCCTCTGCTGATTTTTCAAAAATAATCTCTGCGCGCAAGAATGAATATAAAACCAATACACGATTACGGTTGCCTGCTGTTATTACAGACCAAGAACTGCACGATAACAATTTCAGCACTACTACTGAAAAAATAAAGCAAGAATTAAAAGGAATCGCCGTGAGCCATGGGATAGCGCAAGGCGCCGCTCGTGTTATTCGTTCTGTTACAGAAATACACCTCGTCAAACCCGGTGAAATTTTGGTGACAGATCATACGGATCCGGGGTGGACTCCGGTGTTTGTAACAATTGCCGGCTTAGTGACAAATACCGGCGGACTGCTTTCCCATGCCGCCATTGTCGCTCGCGAGTATGGCTTGCCGGCTGTGGTGAACGTGAGTGGCGCAACCGAACAAATTCACACCGGCCAAATTATTCGCGTAGATAGCAATACGGGGATAGTAAATATCATAAATAAGATAAAAACTAAAACTGGTTTATCACAAAATAAAAATTAAAACCTAAACTCAATAACACTATTTTTTAATTTTTTACAAAATTACTTACTTAATTTTTATATTTTGATATGTAGACTGTATCAGGAAGATCGGGAGAATATTTTTCTAATTGAGAAACTTCAGCAATCATCAAGGCGAGGCTTTTTCCAAATTACATAGTTTCTTTAATGACCACTGGTGAATCATCAATTTCAACTTCTGATAAATCGATAGGGACGGCATCGCATCTTCATCAATATTGCAGATGCTATAAAATAACGGATCGCCAAATGCGACCACAACACCCAAAATGTAGAGAGTCATATCCATATATCGAGCTCAAGTATACAATATTTTCTGTATTTGCAAAATCGGCTAAAAATTGTCGAATTTGGCAATATGCTTACAAAAGACCTTATTTGCGAACACATATGGAATAGTCAGGACCACAAATCACCGACAACCTAATCATACAATTCATCGGCTCCAATATCATAATAGTTATCATTTGGTCTTTTTTGACCATCAATATCGTCTGTTACACCAAAAGATGTAACATCAGCACCGGTATCAATAGCCGGAGAAGTTGATGTTAAATGACCAGTGGCGTCTAATAAGGGATTTGCATATACTGAATCAATATCATTAATTTCTGTTGGAGTACTACGTGTGTAATAGATATCGGTGACCTGATAAAAGACGTTATTGAAAATATTAATTTCGATATAATTTATAATACTTTTATTAAAAGTAATGGCCACACCTTTTGTAATAGGTCCAGACATTATATTATTGGCAATATCAAGATTTGATACCATACCATCACTCTGATTAAACCACAATTCTAGTACATTTTTGATTGCTGTGCTAGACAAATTTTTAAATGTATTGTTAATAAATGCGCCATCTTGGAAATTCGATGTACCATCGGAATAATATATTACACTAGTGTAATTGGTTAACTGAAAAATATTATTAATCACTGTAATATATTCTCCAAACACGTAAATAGCATACGCAGAGGACAGGTTAGCAGTGTCATCATAAAAGGTGTTTCTTGATAAATTCAGTTTTTTTGCTTCCAGATTTAATAATTTTCGGGAAAAAGTATTATCAGAATTAACCAAAAATGTATTGTTGGTTAAATTGAGTATACCGCTCATTCCTGCTTTTCCAATAAATTCTACATTATTACCGGTCAGCTCACTAGAATCAAACGTAATTCCTTCAATAGTAACCTCGGGACAATCAGAGAGCTGTATACTTGTTTTTTGAGGTGACATCAGAATTGTACCGGCCTCTCCTTTCAAGGTAATTGTTTTTTGAGTAATAACCAAATTTTCTCGATAAACTCCTGCTGGTATAAATATTTCATCATTATCTTTAGCTAGATTGATTGCTTCCTGTATACTACTCACCGTGTTAAAGCTTACATCATCATCTACCACAGTTTTTCCATTTAATGTAATTTCTCCGTCATAACTGGCATTTGGCAAAGTAAAAACTATTTCCGGATAATCGTTATTGGTATAATCTAACGTAAAATTAGTGATAGATTGTGAACCGATGGTGATAGAGGTAACTTTATCTAGATTCACTCCGCGTAGACGCATTTCTTGACCAACAAAACCGATTGTACTTGGCAATATGGCAGTTCCATAAGGGATGGTTTTATTACTTATGAGTTCATATTTTTTAGAAATAGTTTCAGAATAATTGTTGTCATCATAATCAATATTGGCCCCTATATCGATATTCGTTGAAAAATTTGAACGTGCAGCACTGAGTGAAATGGTAGTTGTAATAGGCGTATTTTTTGCAGTAGGATAAGTTTTGCTTTGGTCAAAACCCACGCTTAATATTCTTGCGTAACGTTTTGGAAAGGTGGCAAACCATTCATAACTACCGCTACCATCAATCGGCCACGTGTATTGGGCCGGGACTTCATACGTCGCACCTTGTTTAATAATAATTTTATCGTCGCCATACACATACGTATCATCTAAGGTGAATTCTGAAGTAACACCCACCGCTTGCCATGCCTGTTTTATGTTTTCTATATCATCAAGCGTTATATTGTATTGTTGATTATCATATAAATCTTGTGCGGCCCAAAGCATGGCATAGTACATATCGATAAATTGAGCATCCGGTGACAGATAATAACGTAATGCTCGGTACACTATTTGTTCAGATTTTTCTATACCAATAGATCCTACTGTTAGTCCAGATGTATCATTATAACCACCGTTGGCTAATA
Source organism: Candidatus Kerfeldbacteria bacterium RIFOXYC2_FULL_38_9 (assembly GCA_001818355.1). Taxonomy (GTDB): domain Bacteria; phylum Patescibacteriota; class Patescibacteriia; order UBA9570; family XYC2-FULL-38-9; genus XYC2-FULL-38-9. The sequence continues at coordinate 19,723 of MHKJ01000057.1, forward strand.
AATAATACATATTACTTATTACGCCACTGTTATAATGTAAGTATGTTCCCATGTCATATTGAGAATAGTGATCAACATAATTCGGCGCTTCGGTTGGGTGATCCATATATCTGGTGGCGTCACCAGCTTGGTTTGGAGTATACGCA
>MHKJ01000057.1:19879-41866 GCA_001818355.1 Candidatus Kerfeldbacteria bacterium RIFOXYC2_FULL_38_9
CCACCAAATATTCGCATCATCGTTCAGCCCTTGTTGCTGAGCATAATACTCTACGTTAGCAGCAAAAATATCCGAATAAGCCTCATTCATTGCTCCAGATTCTCCGGCATAAACCAATCCACCGGCATAATGAGTAACGCCATGAGCCATTTCATGAGCGGTAATATCCAGTGTTGCTAAAGAAGAATAATTTGTATTATCTCCATCACCAAACCCCATGACCCAGGCAGTATCGGTATTTGATGATAATGCCCCATAAGCAATATTATTATCTTCGGCATGCACATAAATCTTTGTTTTACCATCATGGTTATAAACATTTGGCACAGCAAATTTGTCATTATAATAATCATAAACTATTGAGGCAAAATAATGTGCGTCTACAGCTGGTTTTTGGTCAGTATTATCCTTACCCCAAACATCATCATTGTCTTTATACATTTCATCATCACTTGCTTCATAAGTATAATTGTCATCATGAGTTAGTAACTGCTTATCAACATCTTCCATAAGATAGTAATCAGCACTATCATCCGAGATGTGGTGTGTATTAAAATTGGCTTCCGTTGCATAATAACCATCTCCAGTACCGTTATAAATCTCATTATATTTTAATAAGACTTTACCGGTTTGAGCATCAATGAATATATGCCAGCGGAATTTTTTTAAATTATTTTTATAAAAAACAAAATGCCAACTCAACTTCGCTGTATCCGCATTAATTAATTTTGAACTTAAAAAAACCAAATTCTTTTTTAACTTGTATTTTTTTATACCCAATGTTTTTATTATTTTTTTTGATACTTTTAAAGCCTTAGTTACTTTTATTTTAGGATAACTTTTTAAACTAGATAAATCTTTTTCAATACTCCCTGATATTCTTAATAAGTTACCTTTTTTATCGAAATGTACTCCTAACCCACTTCCGTATACTGTAATATTTCTTTTTGGATACCGTTGCCGAAATTGAACATGTACGATTCCCAAAGGATCACTTGTATCTACCGACACGACCTTCAATTGCTTCTCTATTTTTTTTATATGAGCAAATGACTGTTCTTGTTTTAAAAGTTTTAATGCTTGTTTAGTATAATTATGAGAAGAAGTGGCCGCTTGAGCAGAATGTACAATAATAAATAGTGATGTAATTATTACTAAAGAAAAAGTAATTTTTTTTGTTAACATAGATTTTTCCGATTATTATTATTTTTGATACTCCTGATATTCAATTTAGTATCGGTGATAATAGTAGTTATAATAATAGTTATAAGCCTCTAATTCCAAGTCGCTTGTGCCACTGAAAGCGGCCTTAGACATGATGCCAAGTTTGGTAAAATGCGGCGTATAATCAAATTGATTATTCTTTTGGCGATAGCGCGGATAGATGATATTGGTATACAGATACCATAACGATACGTTGCCGGTCTTTTTTCTTTTTCTTTTTTCATACCAAGCCATAAATTTTGCCGGAAAAACAATCTCTACAAATGGTCCGCAAAGAAGGAATGGGATAATAATAAAATACCCGAGTTGTACATTGTCGCCTACAATTATTGTTATGCTATACTGCAGAATAACAAGAAAAGCAAAAACAACAAGAAACAAAAACGCCATTGCTATATGACTCAAAAAACACACCAATGCCAGTATTGATTGTATTTTTGTTTTAGCAAAAATTATTCCAACTTCATCAAGTTGCAGAACGTGTTTTTCGTGTAAGGCATTAAAATGGCGAATGAGCTTTATGGTGGCTGTATAATTTTGCCGTATACAGATAGGCAGGCGTTTTGGTTGGTTTTGTGCGTCTGGGTATTCTATAAACAGGGAAATTAGATAATTGGAAAAATGAAAGCGAAATATAGTTTTACTTACATCATGAATACCTATATACAAATTTTCCTCTGTTATAATACGTACCCGCGCAAGAGGAATAGATTCTTGCAGTATATTTTTTTTATAGTACAACAATTTTTTTGCAGAATTATCCAAAATAATTTTTTCCGCCTCTAGGGGTTTATCAAAAAATAATGATACAAACGTGATAACACTGAACACAACAAGAAAAATAATAGCTGTATAATCACGAGGTGTCTGTATGAGGAAAACAAGTGCAAGGATTAAAAATACTGCGCTGAGCAGAAGTTTTAAAAACTGAAAGGTTTTCCCGCCCTGAATAGTAGTTGCGTTTCCTTCTGTGTGTATAGTGATCATGCGTATTTTTTTACCGTAGTATTGTATTGATAGTGAAGTTTAGCACAAAAATCTAAAAATAAAAGCCACATTCCATAACTCAATAACACTATTTTTTTATGGCATTAATTGTACCACCCCAAGTACAGGATAAATTATTGTGATCATAGCGTCCGATAATTTGTTTCTTGTTGGTAAGTTTCGCTTTGATCGCATACGATCCATAATCGTGCAAATAGTTTAAACGAATGCGACGAACATTATTTTTAGTATAAATTTTTCCTTTGGCATCAATGCGATCTGAGGTATCGTCTGAAAAAAATACGGCGGCGCTGGTAATTTTGCCGTTCTTTTTTGTCTTAATAAGACGAATAATAATAGTACCGTCTTGAGACAGATCGCCTGTACAATTGTCGTAAGTATCGTCCCAAGTGCCTAGATATCGACCTTGCCAACGTTTTACATTTACCGCTGAGGCGGTTTGGGGGATGAAGCTATAGCCTAAAGTGGCGCAGAACACAAAAATACCCACCCAAGATACTATTTTTTTCATAAACACTTTATTTAATAATCTTATTATCTTTAGTATACCCAAAAAAGAAATTATAAACAAGATTAACTACCGCTTAACTCCCTATCCGGATCAGCTCGATATGGAATTATAGGAAAAATTTGATTTTTAGATTTATTTAAATATTCAGCTTCTTTTTCTTCTTTTATATATTCAACATTCAATATAGTTTTGTTGTGATTGGCAAAACGTTTTAATATTTTTTTACGATATATCTTGTCTGCTTTTGTAGAATTATAAAATAAATCTTCGATGCCAACACAGTCGATATTGTCCCAATATATATTGCGATATTTTTTACCAGCATCTTCTATGATAGCTTCACCATTTTGCGGACAAATAATAACTTCATTGTTGGTATTAAAATTTTCCCTAATTTTTTTTATCAACTTAACCATGCGGTTGGCTGATTTTTTAACTTCATAGCCATGATTGCCCCAATAATAATATCCGTCGATAATATCTAAATACACTCCATCAAAACCAGCTGCTTCGATGCGGTTGAGATATGGAAGCAATGCATCGTTCCACCAACCATCATGCCAATATCTCACCTTATAGTTGCCTTCCCAATTTTCATTCTCTGGTCCTAGCCAGTCTGGCGCAGTATCATTCCAGGCAGTCTGCCAATAAAAGCGGTATTTCTCTGCTTCGCCGATTGAAAGATAAGCCAGTACAATTTTTCCACTATCCTGTAAGCTTCTTATTTGCTCATTAGTATACGCCTCGTCGTCTGTACCGTCTTTTGAATAATCAATAACAATGATATCATATGTTGTCTGTGATAAAGCATTAATATCTGCCTCTTGTAGCTGATAAACCCAAGAATCTGCGCTTGGCAAATTATTATCCGTAGCCTGAACCGATAAACAAAAAAATATACCGCTAAAAGCTAAACCTAAAATAAATATTTTTTTCATGTTATTCATTATATCAAATTAGCTTACTGTTTGACCAATAGAAAAAGCCATTTGCATTACGCTTAGCTGGCCATTGCTCAACAACCTACTACCGCCCACTAATTTTTTGTCTGTTTTTTTGTAACCTAATTATTTTTCTAACTTGTGTTTGGCAGTCCTTGTCGGACGAAATTCGAGGATTTTTTGAGCGAAATGAACTGAGTTAGGTGCGCGAAGTGGGCAAAAAGGAAGGGGGTTTCGGGGGAAGGAATTTTTGCCCGCTTCTTTCCTCTTTCCCTTTTTTAGCTACCAGAACGGAGGTGGCCGAAATCTTCGCCTGTGCCCTCTGGGTATGCGTCGGCCGCCACCTAAAAACAAACCATTAAATAACGATTTAATAAAATTAAAACAAGTACTTAAATTTTAATTGAACTTTCTAGGTCATTAAATATCTTGTTAAATTCTCCATCAAATAATTTATCAACTTCCTGTTTATTACCAATTAATCTTTCAAAAATTGGATTGGCAAAAATCTCATCTACTGAAAATTCTTTTTTCTCAATTTTATTAGCCACAAATATATCTTTTATCCTTCGCAATGCTTTGATTTGATCATCAGTGAAATTATATGTGCTTATATAATTATTGAAACTCTGCTCAACTCTTTTTTTAACATCTGGTATCTCTTTAATACCAAAAGCGTGCAAAAAGAAATCCCACAGTGTTCCTTGCGGATACTCATAGATTTTTTGCAACTGTCCTTCATCTAGATAGATTTCCGGATTTTTTATCAAATCCTTTATCATTTCAAGATCTCCTTCTGTAGGCTCATATTCAGGATTTTTCTTAACTTTTTCCTTAATTTTAATAATTTCCGCTTTTTTTGTGCCATCAATTTCTTCTTCAAAAATCTTCCTCGCCTCATCAATTGGAATGTTATCAATGACCTTGATGTTATCACCATGAATCAAGACTCTTTGAATCAGATTTTCAGGATCAGGATTTTCAATTATTCCCTTGCCCGTGTCCCAATGTTTGCCAGAACCTTCTCCTTGACTCGTTGTGCCTCCGGGCAATAAAACCAATTTTTTATTTTCCTTTAGCGTACCTCTTCCGTTGTCCTCCATTCGCTTGCATAGACCAACAAAATCAAGCACTTTAAAGCTGAATTTTCCTGTTTTCGGATCAAGCCGCGTTCCACGCCCTAACATTTGAATATATTTACCGACTGATTTTGTGAGAGCAGAAAAGGCAATGTAGCGAACGCATGGGATATCAACGCCCGTGCTCATAATATCCACGGAAACAGCTATGAACGGTTTTTTGTTAGGCTTCTTAAACCATGTTTTTAATACATGGTTCATATCATTATTTTCCGAAATGATAGATTCAGCATAGCGTGTGCCTGATTTTTCAGTTTCCTCATCAAAAATTTCATTCAATGCGCTTGCCAACATTTGGCAATGCGTCTGACTCACTCCAAAAAGAATGACTTTTTCACCATAAACTGTGTGCTTTTTAATTTCCTCGGCAACTCTCTGAATTTGTTCTTTGGCTAAGTATTTCCTATTCAATTGTTCCAGTTTTATTTTCTTTGGACTACTGAGCATAATTTTTTTCTGTTCATCCGGATCAAAAACGGAATCAAATTCAACCCCTTCTTCTTCTGCCAGCTTCGTCAAATATGTTTTAACTTCCACCACTTCATACGGCGCCAAAAATCCCTCCTCAATTGCTCGATCCATCCCAAATTGATAATCCGACTGTCCACTTTCACACCCGAAAAGCTTGTAGGTATCAATGATTGCAAGATCATCTTCGGAAATATTTTTACCCTCTTTGGCAATTGCTGTCCGTGGAGTAGCAGTAAGTCCCACGCGCGAACATAAAAAATGATCAAAGATTAACTTGCGGCTTATGTTGATTGATCTGTGGCACTCATCCACAATCAATAAATCATAAAAGGTATTTGGAATATCCCTGTAGATATTTTCCAAAGTATCAATTACGACAACATGAATATTGGCATGTTTTTGTTGTCTGAAGTTTGAGGTTTTGAGGCGAGTAGAAGTGTAATCCCTGCCAATCAAACTGAAGCCGTCATCAAGCGCCTGCTGGGCAAGCATTACTCTATCAACAACAAATAAAATTTTCTTTGCAATACCAGCGTCCAACAGTGCCTTTGACAGAGCAACTGTCGTTCTAGTTTTGCCCAATCCAGTTGCCATATGCACCAGCATTTTTTGTTTGCCTTGCTTGTAATTTTCGATGATCGTTTCTATGCATTCGCGCTGATAATATCTCTCTTTCCCGACTGTTTTATCCATTCCGCCGGCAATAGAAGTATCAATTTCAATTTTCTTGCCCAAATTCTTTTTCCGTTCCTGCTCAATCTTGAGTTTCATTTCCTCGAGCGACATAAATCCATCTACGCGGCGAAATTCACCGGCATCAAATCCTTTCCATGTCGTATCATAGAATAATATTCTTTCCGGCGAACAGGCATACAAAAAACGCGGTTTCAAAACCTGCGAATACAGAGCTCTCAGTTTTACCAAGCCTCTTTTTTCGTCTTCTAATTTATTTTCAAATACCGCAATAATATCGCCGCTCAAATCAGTCAAAACGATGTCTGGCTTTACGCTCTTTTTACCTTCAAATTCTTTTTGTTGTTCCGGAGAAAGTTGATACTCTTGCTGATATAGCAAAGTATCCCCACTTTTCCAGCCGAGTCGTTCAAGTTCTTTGATTATTTTTAAATCCGTCGATGTAGCTTCGTTAATTTTCATATTATTTATATGACTTTCAAGGATAAGGCTTTGTTAAGTTCTGGTTTTAGATATAATAAATCTGATTCCGTTGCATTATTAATAAAGTAATCGGCTATATTGTTTTTATTATTTTCTAATATCCTCTTCTTAATTGATAGAACATTAATATTATTATTATCTGTTTGATATGAAAAATTTTTTTGGTTCGCGACTTCTTTAATGACACCTTCTTGCAGATACCTTTCTATACCATTAAAAGTCTCATCGAGATTGGGGTTAGATTTTGAGGGATCAAATTTGTATAATTTAATATTATCACCAATACAATCAAACTGCTTTCGCTCTTTTTCCGTCGCATTCCAATCTAAAATTACGTATATCGGTTTTTGTCTACTATTAATTATCAGATGATTGTTTTTTAAATATTTTGCCAGCTGGCTAATGCCACCGGAATTAATTTCTAAATCTTCATTATCAAAAATAATAAACGATTGATTTATATTCATTAATTGCAACGCTTTATTTATTATTTTCTTGTCTGTTTTCCCCTCTACCAAAATTAGAGGTAACGCTTGTTGAAAATGTAGGGCATGTACGAAAGGAGATATACCAATTCTTGATGATTCTAAAATAATTTTCCTATTCTTGCCCCGCTCTACTTGAGAATAATCATTATCATTAAATTTTACTAGATATGGTAGATTAGAGTATTGCGGAAAAACATCACTATGGGTTGTGCAAAAAATTTGTATGCGAGATTCATTGCAAATTTCATAGAAAAATTTGCCCAATTCGATTTCTAAATTTTTATGTAAAAAAGATTCTGGCTCTTCTATCGCCCAAACTGTTACACCTTTCCAGCCAAAATCTAAGCTATATGCCGTATCAGCAAAATATAAAACTCGGAACATCAGATGACTTTGGAAACCAGACCCTTGCAACTCTTCGGATATAATTTTTTTATTTTTTAACTGCACAACATATCCCAATGAAACAACTAAATCTTCAAATGTTTGAGGTGTTAATAACTTAAGATCAAAAACTTCTGGCGATAGATCCTTTACAGGCAAAGCGATTGGATCTACAAGTGACTTCGAAGCATCGCTCAGAATTTTTAGAATATTCTCAACAGATCCAGGTGAGGTTTTTGATTTTTTAATGCGAGAATTAAATCTTCTTAGTAATTCCTTTCTTATCCTTTTTTCAGAATCTAAAATTATTTTTGCCGGGTCTCGATGAGCAATTAAATACCTAAACCTTATAAATTTCAGAAGGTTTTGAGCCTTATCAAATTGATCTTTTCTCGTAGTGACAATCCTTCCTTCTTCTGGTTCTTGATACCCCCATATCTTTGTAATTTCGTAATCGTCATCAATATTATGAACCGCTTTCTTAAACTGTGGCAATTTTTTTAACTCCCTCGTATCAAAAATGATAGAAATTTTAACTTCTTTCTTTTTACGTTTCTTTTCTGGAAAATTACCGTCTCTTTCCAATAGAAACTTATACCCGGGTTCTATCTCACCATTAAAAAATAAATTTAGAGCACGAAGAATATTTGACTTCCCAGAATTATTAAGCCCAACAAAAACATTAAAATTATCACACTCTTCGAGAGATATTTTTTCACATGACCTAAAAGAATAAATTTTTATTGATTTTATGAATTTCATACTTTTATTCCCCCCAAACCTCCTCTAAAATTTTCTTTATTCTTTCTTCCGCCTGTTTTTTAAGCTCGCGAACCCTTTTGAGAGTTTCCATTTCTTTATCTAATTGCGCGACGATTTGTTTTTGAATTTCAGGCGGGCAATAATCTATTTTGGTTTCTAATAATTGTTCGGCATTTATATTCGCCTGTCCGCCGGACGGTTTTGCAATAGATGAAAAATATATTTTATATTTGCTTTGAGCAAATAAATAACGCAAATAATAAGGACTTAATTCTTTCTTTAATCTCAATCTGATTAAATAACCTGCCCAAGTGCCAGAAAAATCAAAATTAACTACTGCTGATTTGCCAACTAATTCTATACTGTTGGTTCTATTAAAAATAAAATCTCCTTTATTCATTTTTCTGTCATCTGCAATTGGTTCGTCTATATATTTCAAATCGTCTAAATGCCAATTACCCATAATATCCAAATTACTCATTCTTAGAACAGGATATTTGCCTGCTGTTTTTAATTTAGAAGAAATCCCATATAGACTATCGTCAACAAATTCACTTAAAAACTTTTTTTCTTCTGATTCTTTTATTTCTATCTGCCACTCTTTTAAAATTTTATCTACTCCATCAACAATCCCTTTTTGCCTTTCAATTTTTTCCACAATCTCTTGCTGAATTTCAAGCGACGGGAGCGGAACTTCTACCTTCAAAATATCTTCTCTGGGAAAAATAGGTGTCGCACCACCCTGGCTCCCTGCTTGATATTTCTTTATTTGATTATTACTCGTGACAATATATTCTAAATATTTCGGATTTATTAAATTTTTATCTATTTCATATACTAAAAAGTTTTTCGACACTACATATCCTTCAAAATTTTTAGGAATTCTAACAAAACAACCGTTCCTAAATTGATGTATTGATGTTACAATGTCATCCTCTTCCAAGGAATAACACTCATTAAAAGATATCTCTTCGCCTTTAACAGTTCTTCTTTCCCTAATTCCTTTTCCGTAAAGTTTTAATGTTATTTCACGATAAATTTTATCTTTTTCAATTTTTATTTTGTTATTTTTTGGCTTAAGTAAAATACCCAGAGAGGCTTTCGAATATTTTTGTGCCTCTTTCAAAATTTCCTCCAACTCCAGCATTTTTTTGTCCTTTTTTTCTATTTTACTCAAATATTCTCTTGCAATGTCCATTTCCAGCGCGCTTTCGAAATTGAAAGATGCCAAAATCTGCAAAGCGGTTTTTGAATCAGCTTTCAACAACTCTTGATAACGCGCATCAATATTCGCGCCATTTTTAATTTTTATGCCTTTGAAAGCGGCCTGCCATTTTTTGGTTTGATCATCGCTTAAAATGCTCTTGTAATTTTGTAAATTGAAAGAATAAGAATGCGCTTTTTCAACACGCCTGGCTATTTCATTTTGAATATTATTTTCTACAACATTATCAAATTGAAAAATTTTTTCTTTGTATTCTTTTTCAGTAATTTTTCCATTTTTCAATTGGCCATCTAACTTTCCGACCTCTTTCCCTCTCTTTTCATTGAATTTTATTTTTTGCTGCTCCGTCGTTTCAGCAGCAATTCTCTCTTTCAAGCGCGGATCAATTTGTTTGATCCAATCCGCAGGAACAATAAAACTGTTTTTTGTTTTTGGCGGAATTTTTCCATGTTTTACATATTTTGTAAAAAATTCCAGAGCTTCCGGAATCTGACAACCGGCGATTTCCTTTCTATTGACACCCATCGAATAGCCATCGTTGGTAATTTTATAAAACCATACATTTTTAGTTGGCTCACCTTTTTCAAAGTACAATATTGATGTTTTCGCACCTTGGCCACCCTTGCTGACAAATAATCCTTGCGGCAAACTGATAATAGCTTTGAGATTAGCTTCTTCAAGAAGCAATTTTCGCATCTCCTTGGCTGCTTCACTGTCCCATGTTAAAAATCCTTCTGAAACAACAACCGCACACCTTCCGCCATTTTTTAAATGATTGAACATTAGCTTCACAAAAAGTGTCGTGCTGTCCGTCTTGGGATATTCCTCCCAAACATTCGGATAAGCCGGCTGATCCAGTTTCGCTCCGAATGGAGGATTGGCGATAACAACAGATTTTCCATTTGCTTCCGCGTTTGGATTGTATAATTCCAAGGAATCTCCCTGTTCAATATTGGCTGGATTAAGTCCGCGAATATACAAATTGATAGCCGCCATTTTTCTAATCATTCCCAAATATTCTACACCGGAAATTCCGATTCGATAAAAAGTGTTAGCCACATTGTTCGACGGCATTTCAGTTTCAATGTGTTTTAAATATTTTTCAAGATATTGTTTGATCTCTTTGTGAGATTTATTTCCTGGCCACTTATTATCCTTGCCGACCTTTTCCATCACATATTGAAAGGCATCAAATAAGAAACCGCCAGTACCGCAAGCAGGATCAAGAATAGTATCTCTAAAGTCCGGATCAGCCATAACAACCATCATTTGGCGAATATGATCCGGTGTTCTGTAAAGTCCAACATCTTTTGTTCCTCCCTGTTCAGATAAAGCCGATTCAATGGCATCACCCAATAAATCGGTTTTCAAAAGACGTTCTTCATCGATATCACTTACCAAGCCCAACACCTCATTAAGGTTTCCATTTTTTACATTATTGGAAAAACTGGAATTTGAAAAAACTTCCTCAATTAAAACTAATTGATCCTGAACTTTTTGCGGAAGATTCTTGTTTTTATAAACACCTCTGGCTTTTCCAAGAATGCTTCCATAAAAAGGAAAAACTTTTTTATTCAAAGCGATTAGAGCTTGATCTCCATTAAGAGGAGTTAAATCCGAAAACACTAATGCATTATCATTATTTATAAACAAATCTCTAAGCGGTTTAAATTCGCTGTCTCTTTTTACTTTCACTTCAAAAATGCGCAATAGTAATAGCTCAATAATATATTCAACGCGTTGAACTGGCGTGCCAGCAGGACGTAATTTGTTATGTAGTGCTTTTAGAATAGAATTTGTTTTATTGTCAGCGTAGTGGACTGTTGATCTTGCCATAAAATTATTTTAATAATTCATCTATTGAGGTACTAAGTGCTCTTGCAATTTTTTCAATAGTTGCAAGGGTAGGATTTTTATTACCACTTTCAATATTACTCACATATGAGCGATCAAGGCCTGTCGCTCGACATAAATCTCCTTGAGTCATATTTTTCTCGGTACGGATTCTTTTAATATTGGTTGCTAATTTTTCTACGGAATTGCTCATAATAAATTATTGTAGAGCTTATTAGCTTATTAAACAATATTGTTATATAATACAATACACAAATCAAAACAACTGCTCGCGAACGAAGATTTCGGCCAACAGCGTTTTGCAGCCAGAAACGAGAAGGAAGAAGCGGGCAAAAATTCCTTCCCCCCCCCACAACCCCCTTCCTTTTTGCCCGTTCCAGCGCCCGGATTGGCGCTTCCACATCTAATTAATTAAATGGATTTTTCGAGAAAAAAGCTCGAATTTCGTCCGTGGTATAATAGACTGCATCCCAGAGCAACTTTAAAATCTGTGTCCGAACGCGCTACATCCGTCGGCGTTTTTTGTTAATAAATTTCATGGTTTTCTTGTGTGTTATAGCTATCTCAATATTCTGTATCAATGCTTTGTGATTATGCTATAATTTAATAATGACATATTTAAAATTGATTACCCCAATCAATATTGGAGAAGAAAAGGAAAAGTTTTTCGCTTCTAAAACATATAATCCTCAACTGCGCTATCATTGGGATCGGAAGACGCTTGATAGTATTAAAAAGAGGCATCCGGAATTAATTTGTTTAGCGAATGCATTGTTTGAACAAAATAATGCACAGATTGTTGATGCTGCATCCAAATATTTTGAAGTAAATTTTCGAGATGAAGATATTGCCAAAGCGCAATCAATTATTTCGGCAATACCAAAAATTCAAAATGGTAATGCGCAGCAACTTGCAGAAAAAATTCGCAGTTATTTAATCGCACTGAATATTCCTTATATTGTAGAAATTGTTGACAGATATGGTTTTCAATGTCGTCCACAACACAACAAGCAAAAATTACTCCTTAGCAAACATGTTAATTTACAATTTCTTTCGGTTGTTAGTGTTGCTATGCATGAGATGGTTCATATAGTTCGTGCAGTGAATGGAAATGCAAATAAGATTAAGCCTCAATCGGGCTACCTGCCAACAGAAGAGGGCTTGGCTTGCTTGATGCAAGATGAGCATTCAGGAAACGGTGCAGGATCACCGTTTCAGCACGCATTGGAATATCTTGGCGCACACATGAGCTTGACCCATGGTTTTAGAGATATTTATGATTTTTTTCGTACACATGGATTAAATGAAGATGTTGCTTGGCAGCGTGCCATTCGTCAAAAATTTGGATTACAAGACACGCAACAACCCGGTGGTTTATGTAAATCGGGAATGTATTTTTACCACGAACAACTATTGTCATCGTTTTCAAAAGAGCAGTTACTAAATTTGTTTGTTGGAAAAATTCGTGCAGATCAAATAGAAGATTATGCGGTTACAACGAGTAAAATTTCAAATGAAACTCTATCTTCTTTTTTCGCATTTTAGCATGAGACTGTGTGTCTAGTATATGGGGTACCTGCCACATTGATTTGCTTCCGAAATTGTTCCATGTCCTCTTTAATCATGATATTCACTGTCACTCGGATCGCTTGTTTCAATGTCTCTGTTAAATTTTGTTCCAAATATGTCGCTAATTCTTTGTCACTATTGAATACTGGAACGCTTTTTGCTTTACTGTTCATAAGGGATGTATTAATTGTTACCAAACTAATTATACATCCCGCTTTTATTTCCCTTACACACTATTAGTGTACGCTATCTCTTGCCTGATCTCGAAAATTTTTAGCCGATTTTTCAAATACAGAAAAATACCGTATACTTGAGCTTTGGCATATGGATATTACTTTGTATATTATAGGTGTTGTTATCGCATTTGGGGATCCGCTATTTTATAGTATCTGCAATATTATTGATGCCTACTACGTCAACCATTCTTTTCGACACTTCACCAGCATCATTATTTATAATTCAATCATTAGTTTGTTGTTTCTTCCTGTAGTTTTCATTCTTGATTTTCCTCAATTTCCTCCTGTATCACTTCTACCAATTATTTTCATCGTTGGTGCAATCGAGTGTTTCTATCAATTTCCCTATTTCTATGCATTAAAAAATGCAGACACATCTTTGGTGGCTTCACTATTTTCTATCGGTCGCATATTTGTTCCGGTGCTCGCTTTTTTTATTGTTGGCGAACAACTTGTTTGGTGGCAATATCTGGGATTTTTTCTTATTACAATCGCGACATTTTTTGAATCAAAAAAACCCGGCTCATTTCAAGTGAACAAAGCATTTTTGTTTATGCTTGGTACGTCGTTGTTTTTTGCTATTCAAACCGTACTCTATAAGTATATTTTTGAATCTGTATCATGGGGTACGGGGTTTGTTTCTGTCTGGATAGTTGCTTTTATGTGTGCAATGAGTATGCTCATTTATCCAAAAACCATTTCTCGCTTGAAAAAAGATTTTCCAGTGTTGAAAAAAAATTGGAAAATTTTTGTCGTAGAAGAACTATTTGATTCTATGGGTGGTTGGTGTTATACATTTGCCACATCACTTATTCCTGTTTCTGTGGTAAAGGGAGTAAGCAGTACACAATCAATTGTGGTATTATTGCTCAGCATCGGCCTTTCAAAAACAAAACGATTTACTTCATTGATTGATGAAGATGCACATAAAAAAATAATTAAACGAAAATTATTTTTTTATGTACTTATTCTTACTGGTGCGATTATCATTATTTGGCGTTAGATATTTTAGCGTGCAAAAAGGAAGTGAGTTTTTGGGAAAAGGAATTTTTGTCCGACAAGGACTGCCAATCAACCAAGAATATTATTGTTTCTTTAGTTTTTTTGCAATGTCGCGGTTCAATGCTTCACGCCATTTTTCGGTGTAGGTTTTTTCACCGCGCACCAGCTCGTCACAAAATGCCGCTACATCCTTGCCGGTAATTTCTAACACCTGTTTGCCATTGGCCACACCCTCTTCAAACATATCCAGTAAGTTTTTGAATGGATCAATTACAACCAGTCCTGAACTTTTCCAAAGATATCGCTTAATTTCTTTATACGCAAAACGATAATCATCCGGTAACATCTTGGCGCGCGCTTCCATTGCCCTCCACTCTTTTTTATCTGCAAAATCCCCAATAATTTTCTTTAAAAAATTATTCATACGGTTATCCTTTTAGTACATTAATTTTTAATGACACAAAGTCCCATTTTGCCCAAATAGTATCTTTATCAACATTGCCCAGTAGCTCAGGACTCATTGTACGACGTTCGAACGGCTTTGACCAGTTTAAGTCTCCCTGTGTTAAGTCTCTCTGGTGACAAAGCTTATTTACATAATGAAATAATTTTGCTATATTTTATTGGCTTTTACACATAAAATTACCTGTACAATATGAAACATGCTGAGCAATTAGAAAAACAGCTTAAAAAATTAAACCAGCAACTAGATAAGAAGCTTTCGTTTAAACGCAGTTTTATCATGGCAATCATTAATGGGTTAGGATATGCTATAGGCGCAGGTATTGTTGCTGGTGTTGTTATTGCTGTTTTAAGTTGGACAATTCATTCAGTGCAAGATGTGCCTATTTTAAATAAAATAGTTAATTCTACGCCTTTAGATGAATCAGTTTTAAATAAATAATCAATAATATTACTCAGTTTTTAGAATTTAATGCAACAGCGTTATTGCCCATTTTCTAAATTCTATAGCACGCTTAGAATTTGTACTTATTGTTTAACAATTTTTTTTGCTTCATACCTGCTTATTTTACTCCAAAAATAGTGGGCTGGCTACTAGAAAAATTTTCAAGATTTTTTGCCAAATCCGTCAAAATGTCCAATAATAAAACTACACTATAGACATCATGTGGTGCCGCCAAAGATCCTACGTAGTTATTTTTATAATATAGTTTATTTTGTTTTAAAGAAATGTGAACACCCCTATTATAACTAAATAGTTTTTGCTGTAAATAATGCGGTACATTGCCGATAGTTATTCCTTGAGTGATAAAGCGATCTTGAAAAGTGGTCGGCTTATTTTTATATTCTTCACGCTCTTGAATGTTGAAATCGGGAAAATTTTTCATGTTTTTTAATTCCACATAACATTCCCCCACATTAGCGACCGTGCTCGGTATAGAAACAGAAAAGATGCGTGAACTTTTTGTTGTAAAAGAGGCAGTATAATTATATAATACTTTTTTATCATGATATAAACCAGACATCACAAATGAAGAATTAATGATATTGGCATCAATGAAAAAATTTGAAGCAAATTTTGAAGTAATACTAAAATCGGTGGTTAAATTAGTTTGCGGCTCACACGAATTCAATTGCTTAAGAATGGGATCTATGGATGATTTTATATCTTTATTTACATCATAATTTACCGCCCGGAACATACGTTTTCCTAAATAAAAAGCCAGAGGAATAACAATAGCTGCAGCTAAATATCCAAAATTAAAATTACTTAGCAACATTTTCGTTTTAACGGGAAGTAATGCAAGAATTCCAATTCCCAAAATCAGTGCTAAAAATAGTATATGTGCTTTTTTAATCTCTTGTTGTACTTTGGATTTTTTAAATTTTTTTTGCGTATCTTCTTGAGCTGGAACGACCACGTGCAGAAACCTTTTTTGAAAAGATATTTTATCTTGAGCATATAATTTTTGTTCCGGCATTTTGCCTTTTTTATATTTATGCTCAAAAAAAATTTTAACTATAGCTATGATGATAAAAACAATCACTGCGAAAATAAGCGGCGTAAAATAACCCAAATTATTCTCTAGGCTATAAATAGCTGTGTGGCTACTTAAAAATAAAGATAGAGACATAGTTCCTATTACTAAAACTAATACCGCAATAATAAAAATAGCCCCATATTTATTCATTGGATTCTGAAAACGATTGTCTACCATATTTTACTTAAATTCATAATAATGATTTTCCCTATTTTTTACAATGCTTCGTTCAAGCTTTTTTATAAAAGCGCGTGCGGTTGTGGCACACGTGGGCACGAATTGAACACTCGTTTTGGATGGCCAGAGACTATTATACCACGGACGAGATTATTTTGAAGGGAAATTAATTGGACTGGAGCGGAAGGCAGCGGCCGGAAACAACGCCTTCGGCCGCCGCTTTGTATTAACAATATTACTGGCACAACACAAATTTATTTCAAAAAAACATCTTTAGTTCATGCATATTTTGAAGACATCAAGTTACCAAAAAAAATCAAGAAAGAGCATATTATTTTGGCATTATTTTTTCAAATATTTTCCTGGTTTGAAAAAAACAAACAAAAAAGCTAACAAAAATATCATAATAACGCTAGCATCAATACCAAAATAGCCACCTGTGATAATATTATTTCCAAGTAGAGTTGTGTAATAAATTGATTGTGCGGCATGTTCACCATATACGGGTAAGCCTAAAAAATACCACATGGTAAAATTCCAACCTATATGTGCGCCAATTGTCAGCCAAATACTATGCCATCTAAACATTATTAGAGCTAATATTGCTGCCCAAATAGTATGGCTGAGAATACCAAGAATATTAAAACCAGCGCTTGGTATATGAATAAGACCAAATATGATAGAGGTAGTCAAAAGTGCTGTAATACGACTATAATTTTTTGCAAAAAGGTGTAAAAAATAACCCCGAAAAATAATCTCTTCTACTGTACTTCTGATTAAAGTTACAATTATAAGAATGAGCAAAGGCATTGTTGTCCAGATATTTAATTGTATCTTTGCCAAACCTAAAAGATATAAAACCGAAGTCACAAAAATAACAATCGCTACACTGGCAAAAAAACCAATTAAAATATTAAGTGGTATTTTTTTGCTAGAAAACCCCATTTGTGAAAGTGGTTCTTTTTCAAATTTTTTCCAAAAAATAACTGTTGCTATAGCTCCCCAAATAAAACTAAACAAAGCCGCTTCCGCTGGCACTTGATTTGTTCTTAAAACTAACATGGCTATTACAAAAATAACTGGTAAAGATAAAAGCCAAACAAATAAAAATGTAATAGTTTTACGGATGGGTGTTTTAATAAAAAAAAGAAAAAATTTTTTCATTTGTTTATTTGTTTTAAACTTCTCTTTGCTTCCCAAACATGTTGTTGAATGGGACTAGAACTAACAACAATCTGTAAAAATTATGCACTTGAACATTTTTAAAAGCCTCAAAAGCCCTGATTATTTTCCACTGTATAAGTTTATCATTTTTATGTTTTTTTTGCACACAAGCATTTTACATCTTTAAAATAAACTATATACTAAAAAAATGCCAATCATTATTGAAAAAGAAGCCAAAGAATTTGACCATACTTTAGAGATAAATTTTAAATGAATGAAAATAATAAAATTACCATACTAATATGCTAGAAAAAATAGCTGGATATTTACCAAAAAAACAGCAAGAAATGCTGGCGGCTGGTGTTGATCTTTTTGCACACAGAACTCCTCAATTATTAGAATCACAAGTGGTGACTTTTATGCGTGAACAGGGATTCCCACCGGCAGAAGTGGCTGATGCATACGAAGAACAACAAGAAGCATTAGAAAAACTATTCGGTAATTCAAACACGGGTCTTAACCATGGCACTCTATATCATGGCACAGGTTTGTATAAACATACTGAGGAAAAATATCGTTCCGCAGAAAAAACAGAAGATGTTAAATTTGATGTTCTAAATACTGTATTAGCTCATGGATTAAAGCCACACTTTGATACTTTTTTTCCAGAAGGTGATATTGAAAGCTTATCTTTAGCTTCAAGTTATTTTTATGCTAAATGGTATGCGGATAAATATTTAGGGAAAGACACAAAAATGCAGTGGCAACTTGGTAATCCTTATGACTGGTTTTGTTTTTACTATGCTGATACCATGCGTGACACCGCCAAACGACTATTAACCACCAAAGATGGTTTGCGTGCTTTGGAAATTAAAAAATTGCGAGACAGACGTAAGAAGGAATACGGCAGTCGTTTGCATAAGTGGTTAGCAGGATTACAAAAAGATATTAATCCTCAAACTTCTGTGATAGATATTTTAAAAGCACACTCAGACATTGCTGAAAATTGGGGTGCAGTTTTGTGTTTTGATAAAACAAATATTGTAACTATCCCAACATCTTTACTAAGCGCTCATGAAGTGCGCACGACTAAAATTATTAATCCACAGCAAATTAAAGCAATTGGCGTTCCGTTACAACATATGCAAATTGCTCGAGATATGCTGAAAAAAAATAATCTTTCAAGTGATTTGTTTGCTTTAGAATGCGCTGACTTGCATTTAGCCTCGTTTCCTTTTAAAGATTTAGTAAAACGCACAACATGAAAATATCTGTACATATTATTCCTCGTGCAAGTCGCAGTAAAATTGAACAAATTGCTGATAATGAATTTAAAGTTTGGGTAACTGCTGTGCCGGAAAAAGACAAAGCAAATGAGGCCATGATCAAATTGTTAGCCAAACATTTAAAAGTTGCTAAGTCTCGTTTACAAATTACAGCGGGACACAAAAGTAAGAATAAAATTGTGGAAATAATTTAAATATCATGACACAAAAAAGACACAAAATTATTGCGGCAGTTCATTTGATTCTTGAAAAAGAAGGTAGCCCCTGTATTATGGAACAAGATAAATATGATGAGCTGAAATGGTTTAAAATAACTAAACTGCCAAATAACATCATCCCTTATATAGGATCTGCCATAAAAAACATCGGGCAAGGTAACTATTATAGTGAATTTGGGTGGCAATATTAAAAATAAATGCAACACATCAACATTGAAATCAAAGCAAAATGTTCTGACCAAAATACTATCAAAGATATTTTAAAATCTAAAAACGCTGATTTTAAGGGAACGGATCACCAAATAGATACTTACTTTAAAATAAAATCTGGCCAAACGCTAGTTTTTTTCTAATTGTGTTGACTGTTCTTGAAATAATTCGTCGTGCTTTTTAACTAGCGGATCTACGGCAAGTGCTTGGCGATTAATACCTTTAATATACAATCCGCGAAGTGTTTTTACGCGAGAAAGCGCTACATAGCCCATGCCGGCCGCAAACGACTTAGACAAATCTACCTCCACCACATCAAGTGTCATACCCTGACTTTTGTGAACAGTAATTGCCCAAGCCAAACGCAACGGTAATTGGGTAATTTTTGCAACCGCACTACCCGCTTGGTCATAAGCCCATGAATCCGGCTGAACAATTATTTTTTTTCCTTCAGTTGTTTCAACCACAGGACTGCCATGATCAAAATCAATAATTGTTCCCATAGTGCCGTTTACATATTCTTCTGTAAAATTATTTTTTATAAACATGATTTGCGCGCCAACTTTTAATTCTAGCTTCTGTGGCGCAAGGCAATACTTTTGTAAAATCTTAACATAATTTTTTTTGCCTTTGCTGGTCATAGAAAAAACCTCTAACTTTTCTGAAAGATCATCCAGATACTCTTTATTCACTTTATCAACGTCAATATTATGTGTGTATAATTTGGTTGGAGTAATATTATCTGGCAATTGTGTGTCCATACGTTCTTGTAATAGTTCCTCACTTTCCTCGCTCATCTCACCGTGGCGCAGTTCCTGTAAAACTTTAAGTAACGGATCTTTGGCTTGGCGATGTATCGTGTCTAAATAACAAACTGCTAAATTAAGACCACCCCACACATGAGCTTCAAAAGCATAATACTGTTCATTGCTGACACCGCGACTAACAGGTGGCAACTGAAAAAAATCGCCAGCCAAAACCACTTGAATACCCGCAAACGGCTCGTCTTTTTGAGCAACAGAACGCAAAACCAAATCAATTAAATCAAGCCTGTAAGAATGTAACATTGAAACCTCGTCAATCACTAAAACATCGGTTTCCAAAAACCGCTTGTGCAAATACTGCTTTTGTTCAAGTTCGTCTAACTGATAAGCATTTAAACGATCGGCAATACCAATACCTGCCCACGAATGAATGGTGGTGCCATTTAAATGTGTAGCAGCGATTCCGGTTGAAGCAGTAACAGCAACTTTTTTGCCCTCTTTGCGAGCGAGCTTAATAAATTTATTTAGCACAGTCGTTTTACCAGACCCGGCCGGTCCAGTTAAAAACACATTTCGGCCAGCGTGTAGTAATGCTAATGCTCTTGCTTGTTTCATGTATTACTGAGTTTACAGTGATTTGCCAATCAGGGCAATTTTTTTTGCGTGCGTGATACAAGTAATTTTGTATCGGTAGAGCCTCCTAAGATAAACTCAAAAATACCTTTGCGGCTTTTAACATACGGATCGCCATAAAGTTTATGTAACTCTTCCGAAATCTTTTTCGGATTGTAGGATTTTTTATGACATGATTCATACAATCGTCCCCACTCTAACCCGCGCATCTCGTTTTCCACATCAATAAATACAGTAGAAACCCAATCAATCACACTGCTAAAATACTTCTTCAGTTCGGTAATATTTTTGTCATTTCGATGACTACTCATATAGTTTCCAATGATGCGCTGTTGTCCGTCCAAAACTTCTAGATTATTTTCAGAAACCTGATTAAAATAAATTAAGCCAATTGGATAACCTTTGAGAATTGATTCAATAACGGCCACCTCTCTTTTTCCGCCGTCAGACGCATAAATATAATTGCGTTGATACTCTGGTTGAATGGTTAGCTTCCCAGATAAACCAAACAAACCCTGTATAAATATCTTTGACGGTGATGTTGGTTTTGAGAGTTGTTTTCATATTATTTCTTTGGTTTATTTTTAACTTTTTTCTCTAAAGCTTTCATGCTCTCTAAATACGCTCCCTCTACAGGTGAAAGTGTTTTGATTTGATATTTTTTGTATTCATTTTCTGCTTTTTCTATAGCTTGCCTGTGTGTTATTTTTCCAGCATCAAGTAAAACTCCTTCGCCATAATCAGAGAGTAATTTATCCAAAGATTTAATATGATCTGCCATCCGCATTACTTGTTTGTCCATAGCACGCAACTCTGCCAATTCAAAATATGCGGACACCAGTCTGTTTAACTTCTCCAATTCTTTCGCAGACAAATAATTTTTAGCAATTCTCACTTCTTCTAATACTGGTAGATCCCCCGCAAAAACTGAGAGGCCCATAAATTCTTTATTGCTATCAGCGCGGTTGTATATGACTTCCGACGCTGTTTGTTTATGCGCAGCATAGTGCAATTTGTTTTGCACGATTTTGAAAAACTTAATTGAATGTAGAGATTTTGGATCATAATCCACGCTGGTGGCATAAAGATCTAAAGCTTGTCTATACAACATTTTTTCACTAGAGCGAATATCCCGAATACGAGATAAAAGCTTTTTCCAGTATAAGCCGCCGCCATTGTTTTTCAAAAATTCATCATTCATGCTGAACCCTTGAATGAGGTATTCACGCAGGCGCGCAGTCGCCCATTGACGGAAACGCGTGCCACGTAATGAATTTATCCTGTATCCAACGGAAATTATTGCATCCAAATTGTAGTGTTTTACAAGGTAATTTTTGCCATCAGAAGCAGTTGTCGAGTATTCCTCGGCAACTGAATTTTCTTTTAATTCGCCATCTTTAAAGATATTTTTTATGTGCAAACTTACATTATCCACAGAACAATCAAAAAGCTCGGCCATCTGCTTTTGATTCAACCAAACAGTCTCATTTTCTAGCCGCACCTCCAATTTTGCCTGCCCATCAGCGGAGTTATAAATAATAA
>MHKJ01000057.1:41877-43062 GCA_001818355.1 Candidatus Kerfeldbacteria bacterium RIFOXYC2_FULL_38_9
AATAAACTAAGCCACAGCTTCATTGTATATTGATGAAAATTTTATTTTGTTAGACATAATCTACCTAGATAATACCCTAAAAAAGCATTTTGTCAATCGCTAAATTATTCTAACACCACTGAGCTAGGCCTCTGTGACCAGAACAAATATCTTGCCGATGTTGGCTAAAACTACCAAAATTTATGTGGCCATTGGTTGAGCATGGTTTTTGTGGTGATTGGTTAGATAATAATTAAAATAAAAAAGAGACCTCCGTTTATACATCAATAAATTTTACTCTTGCTAAACAATATTATTTGTAATTTTTAATGTGTCTATCAACTTTCTTATCTTATTAATGTCATGTTGTGAAATTTCATATTGTAAATGCTCAAGATGTTTATTGTTATTCATAGAATAATCTAAACGATGTTTTGCAATTTCCTTAATTTTAATAATAATATTACAATAATCCCATAGTTCATTAATTTTTGATCGAGAATATTTTGATTCAAACCAATGTAGATAATCAGGATAATTCATAATGTGTTTAAATATCTCCATAGAAAGAGCCGATGTTTTTTGCATAAGATTTTTATCCTCAGCTAACTCATGAACATTATTATCATTAGTATCTTTTTTTGTGATAATTCTATAATTACTTTCTAATTCTGCAACTAACGAAGAATGCAAACTATAATTTATACGTTTTAAATTTTTTTTATGTTTAGATTCACGAAATATTTCAATAATAACAGGTATCATTGCAACTGATACAGCAATAATTGGTGAAGCTATGGTCACATATTTAACTAGATCATCTATTTGTATTGACATAATATTTTATAATGAATTCATTAGCAAAGCATATCATGTCACTGACGAACTATTTTTTAATAAAATTATTTTTGACAAATTTCACAACATGACATAACTTTTCTTCAGCTCTATCATCTTCATAATTCTTTAAAATGGCAAGAATTCTTTTTATTGCTTTAACAGGCTCTTTTTTAAAATCTATCATAAAAATTAAATTTCAATTATTTGGCAGGGGTAGCAGGACTCGAACCCGCAGTCGCGGTTTTGGAGACCGCTGGTTTACCAATTAACCGATACCCCTTTATTTTCTCAAGGGCTAAACTTGAGGTAACTGCATTAAATTCTTTAATTGTTGCACAATTTTTTCTACCTCTTCGTCCGGCAAAT
>MHKJ01000058.1:0-726 GCA_001818355.1 Candidatus Kerfeldbacteria bacterium RIFOXYC2_FULL_38_9
ATTAAATAACCTGACAATTTTTAAAATATTTTTTAAGGCAAGCTTTCACAAGCCACCCCGTTATTATCACCATCTAAACGATGGACATCACCATGGCCTTGAGCTACACAATAATCATAAACTATCTGAGCTTCGTCATGCGTTGAAAAATTAGAACAGTTATAAGTATCAGAACTACATTCGTGTTGTGTTTCTGTTTGCTGTTCTTCTTCCTGTTGTGGAATTTCTTCGTTGTTACTATCAGAAAAATTTTCATCACTATTTGAACATTGATTCAACAACTTGGATTCTTTTCTTTTAACTTGTTTATTAATAAGCTTATTACTCACATATACATAAGCAAATTTTATATTGCTATTGGTGGTTTTATTAACTATTTTTAACTTGACTCCTTTTCCTTGTATTAACCGTTGAAGTTGTTTTGTGCTTTGTTCGGCATAGCATTTATTGTTCTTAAGAATTTTTACACCAAATAGCCGTACTTTTTGATTTGAACTAATAATAAAAGTGTTACCATTGATAACTTTTTTAACATAAGCAGTTTTTGCCTGACTAATTATAGGTATAATTAAAATTACCAAAACTGTAATTAAGACTACTTTTTTCATAATTTAGAAATGTAATAAAATATTCCCTCTATGTGTTACTGCGATGAGGATGAGGAGGTTTGTTGCTGGTCAGCGTTTGCTCTTTTGGTAACATCAGTAAATACTCGTTTTTTTTCTT
>MHKJ01000058.1:745-1733 GCA_001818355.1 Candidatus Kerfeldbacteria bacterium RIFOXYC2_FULL_38_9
AGTAAATACTCGTTTTTTTTCTTTATCAGTTGCATGCAATAAAAAATCAGCTAAGTCTTGCTTACGTTTTATTTTATCAGCTTTTCTTAAGTGTCTAAAAAATTTCATAATAACTTTTTCATTTGGTCTACAGTATAGCTCTCTTTAATATAATCGTCAATTAGTTTACCATTTTGCTCTATTTTTACAATATTTTCTACGGAGTTAGTTTGGTAGTTCTTTTTTACTAAAAATAAAGTCACCTCTTTACCAAATTCTTTTCTTAAACGACTGGCAGTTTTTTCTGCACCAAAAAATTGCTCAATAAATTTATCTTTAGGAATATTTCTGCCTTCCTTTTCTTCTCGGGTTTTGGTAAATTCCCAAGCAACTTGAGGTTCTTGATAAATATAGAATATAAATACTTCTCGATGCTTATTTAGTGAGCGTTTTATATTTTGCAATGCTTTATCGTACTGAGAAAATGTTCCATCTAAAATGAATGTCTGTTTTTGAGCCAAAGCCATGTCGTGAATTTTATCTACAATGATGGAAATTGCTCCTTGAAACAAAAATGAATTACTCCCGGTATAACCAGGAATTCTCGCTCTTATTTCATCGCCATCAATACGAATCACTTTATGTTCTGTAGTTTCTTCAAAAACGGCAATCAAATTTTTGGAAAATTCTGTTTTGCCAGCACCTGGAGATCCTGCCATAAAAACCGACACAGCGTTGTCATCACTTTTATATATTTTTCTATCAGTTAACTCATAAGTTATGCGTTTTTTATTCTTTTTGGCAAAAATAATAGCTTGGGATTTAATTTCTTCATTATTCATAAGCCAATTATAACACAATAATTATTTTACGCGCCGTGGCATTTTTTGTATTTTTTTCCAGAGCCACAAGGGCAGGGGTCGTTGCGACCGATTTTTTTACCCTCAGTGTCTCTTTTTTTACTGGCCAACGGTTGCTGATTTTTTTGCGTTTGTTGACTAGCCTGCTT
>MHKJ01000058.1:1771-5346 GCA_001818355.1 Candidatus Kerfeldbacteria bacterium RIFOXYC2_FULL_38_9
CTTCTTCAGTTTCGGGCAGTACCATGCGAGCATCTTTTAATTTAAAAATATTATAAACTATCTGTTGACTGATGTTGGATAATAAAGCCTGAAAAAGCTGATAAGACTCTCTTTTGTATTCCACCAAAGGATCTTGCTGGCCATAACCGCGCAAACCAATAGAGTCGCGCAAAAAAGACATTTGATCCAGGTGCTCTATCCAAAGCGTATCTAAAGAGCGCAAATTCAAAGCTTTTTCCGCTTGGAAAATTAACTCTTTATCCGTGATTTCTTCCACCATTTTTTGATAGGCGTCATGAGCGGCTATTTCAAAATAATCAATCATTTTAGTGCGCGCTTCCACATCTCCCAATTTATTTTCTCCCTTGCCTCTTAATTCCGCCATGGCGGTTAAACATTTTGATTCAGATAAAGGAAAAATGGTCTTCATGACATCACAAATTTTTTTAATATCCCATTCCGGTTTGTTCTGTTCATCTTCGCCATTGGTATGAAAAGCGACCACGTGTTCAATTTCCGCGTCAATCAATTCCAACATGTGCTGACGTATTTTTTCCGGAGTCATCTGCAATATTTCATTGCGCCTACGATAAATGGCATCTCTTTGTTTATTTAAAACATCGTCATATTCCACCAAATGTTTGCGAATATCAAAATTTCTGGACTCCACTTTGGTTTGCGCCGACTCAATCGAACGAGAGACTAAGCGATTTTCAATCGGCACATCATCAGGCACATGCATGGCGTTCATAATGCTTTTCATACGATCAGAACCGAACACCCGTAATAAATCATCATCCATGGAAACATAAAACTGACTCAGGCCCGGATCTCCTTGGCGGCCGGCACGACCGCGCAACTGGTTATCAATACGCCGCGCTTCATGGCGTTCCGTACCAATAACCGCCAAACCTCCCAAGGCAATAACCTGGCGCGCTTCTTCAATATTGACCGGATTGCCACCTAAAATAATATCCACGCCGCGTCCGGCCATGTTCGTGGCGACAGTAACCGCTTTCAGTTTCCCGGCCTGGGCGATAATTTCCGCTTCTTGTTCGTGATGCTTGGCGTTTAACACTTTATGCGCAATGCCGGCGCCGGTGAGCAATTGGCTTAACATTTCGTTATGTTCTATGGAAACCGTGCCTAACAAAATCGGCTGGCCTTTTTCATGCAAGGCTTGCACTTCGGCGATCACGGCTTGGAATTTCCCCTCCAAATTTTTATAAACACGATCGGTTAAATCTTTTCTGACAGTTTCGCGATGAGTGGGAATAACCACCACATTTAAACCGTAAATTTTACGAAACTCCTCTTCTTCGGTTTCGGCGGTGCCGGTCATACCGGAAAGTTTTTGGTAAAGCCTGAAATAATTTTGTAAAGTAATAGTTGCTAAAGTTTTAGATTCTTGTTTAATGGCGACATTTTCTTTGGCCTCAATCGCCTGGTGCAATCCTTCGGAATAACGCCGACCCTGCATCAGCCGGCCGGTAAACTCATCAATAATAATAATTTCTCCGTCTTTCACCACATATTCTTTGTCTTTGTGAAACAAAGCGCGGGCTTTTAAGGCTTGTTCAATGTGGTGCACCGTGCGCAAACCTCCGGCTACGTAAATATTTTCCACCCCTAAAGCTTTTTCTATTTTGGTAATGCCTTCGCCGGTTAAAGTGGCGGAATGCATTTTTTCGTCAATATTAAAATCATCATCTTCCTTTAAGGTGGCGACCAATTGCGCGAATTGATAATACTGTTTGGTAGCTTCGGCAACGGGCGCGGAAATAATTAAGGGAGTGCGAGCTTCATCAATTAAAATAGAGTCCACTTCGTCAATAATGGCAAAATGCAAAGCGCGCTGAACTTTGTCTTGTTGATTCTGCGCCATGTTGTCTCGCAAGTAATCAAACCCGAATTCGTTGTTGGTGCCAAAAGTAATGTCGCAAGCATAAGCTTCTTTTCTGGACACAGGACGCAAATGCTGTCTATCCGCCACCACTAAAGCTTCATAGCCCGCGCCTTCGGTAGAACTATCATCTGCCTTTTCTGTTTCTTCTGTTTTTTGACGTTTAATTTTTTCTATATCCGCCTCATAAGCAAAAGCGGCCTCGTGTTGAATACAACCAACGCTTAAACCTAAAAAATAATAAATCTGCCCCATCCAGTCCGCATCACGACTGGCCAAATAATCATTCACCGTTACCACATGTACGCCTTTTTGCGACAAAGCATTAAGATAAGCGGCTGTGGTGGCGGCCAAAGTTTTGCCTTCACCGGTTTTCATTTCGGCAATATTGCCTTGGTGTAAAACCGCGCCTCCGATTAACTGCACATCGTAATGCCT
Organism: Candidatus Kerfeldbacteria bacterium RIFOXYC2_FULL_38_9; assembly: GCA_001818355.1. Taxonomy (GTDB): domain Bacteria; phylum Patescibacteriota; class Patescibacteriia; order UBA9570; family XYC2-FULL-38-9; genus XYC2-FULL-38-9. The sequence continues at coordinate 4,113 of MHKJ01000058.1, forward strand.
TTGGCCCAAAGTACGCAAAGCGGCCTCTCTGACAAGCGCAAAAGCCTCTGGCAAAATATCATCAATTTTTTCTTTATCTTTTAAGCGATTACGAAATTCAACGGTTTTTTCTCTTAATTGCTGATCGGTTAATTTTTGGATTTTTTCTTCAAAACCGTTGATTTGATCAATTTGATTTTGAATATCTTTCAGCGCCTTTTTATTGGGATCGCCAAATAATTTTTGGATGTATTTATTCATAACCCATTCACTTTACTGCCTTAATACCAGATCGTCAACTGAGGCTGGCTGTTATGATTTTTTCCAAAAAGTCAGCATAGATTTAAAACTGCGCCGATTTTTCCATTCGCGTTGTTTTTTGGATTTGAATTTTTCTTTATATTTCTGAATCTGTCTATCCATTTGATCGCGACACAAGTCAATGGCCGCGTATAAATCTTCTTGAGTTTCCTCAACTCGCAATAACTGCTGAGGCACGTCTAAATTCATGCGCACATGAAAAATCGCCCCTTTGTTATGATGGGTGTTTTTATCAATCTCCACATCTAGCTCAATTATTTTTTCAAAATGATGAGCAAAAGACGCGGTTTTTTCTTCAATATAATGCTTGATGGCATCAGTTAACTCAAATTGTTTGGCTGTGATGTTAGTAGGCATATTTTAAAAATTAATAAATTAGAACAATTCTATTATAGCACAATTTTTCCTTAATTAAAACCGACGTATTCGATTTCTTCCTGAAGTTGCACGCCGCATTTGTCCCGCACCTGCTGTTTAATATAGGAAATAAGCATAATCACATCTTCGGCCGTGGCCGTGCCGGTATTGATAATAAAATTTGCGTGTTTTGAGGAAATTTGCGCACCGCCTATTTTTTTGCCTTTCAAATCCAAATCATCAATAAGCTTGGCGGCCGGCACAGTTGTTTGATCGGTGGGATTTTTAAAAACACAACCGGCGGAAAAAGAAGATAAATCTTGAGTGGTTTGGCGCAGATCCGTCAACTGTTTGATAGCTTGTTGAATTTTAGCTTTTTCCTCTTGGCGTAACTGAAATAAAACTTCTAAAATGATAAATTTTTGGTGTTTGAAAATACTATCGCGATAGCCAAAAGCACAATCTTTTTTTTTGATCACGCGGGTGTTGCCTTGAACGTCTATCACTTGCGCAGATAAAAAATAATTTTGCAATTCCTGGCCGCGCGCGCCCAAATTGGCCCAAGTTGCACCGCCTA
>MHKJ01000058.1:5386-6766 GCA_001818355.1 Candidatus Kerfeldbacteria bacterium RIFOXYC2_FULL_38_9
AACTCTTTTTGTAAACAGCTCGTAATAAGCTGATTTAAACGCACGCCGCTTTCTGCGCGCACTTGCTCTTCTTTAAGATCAAAGTTTACCTGTTTTAGTTCGGATTTTATGACCAAACCGTTAAAACCGCTATCCGCCACCAAAATATCCGATCCGCCTCCCAAAATAAACCACTGCTCTTTATTTTTTTGAGCTTCCGCAACCGCCGTAACCAGCTCTTCTTTATTTTTGACGATGACAAAATATTTAGCGGCGCCGCCTATTTTAAAAGTGGTATAAGGCGCCAATTTAACATTATGCTCAAGACGAGGAAGGTTCATTTATTTTTCTTTTAGCTCAAATTTTTCAGTTACTTTATAAGTTTTTAAATTTTTGCTGTTTTTGTCGCGCAAAATAATTTCCTTGGTCTTAATTTTAGTTTTATCTACTTTAACTTTTTTATTGGTCAAAGTTACCGAGGATTTCTTTTTAAAAGAATTTTCCGCAATTTTTATTTTAACTAAAGACAGCCTTACTTTATTGTCTGTTGCCTTGGAAGTAACAATGGCTACCTTTTGATCGCGTACGGTTTTTATTTTCAAGGAATTATTTTTGTACTTTTTATCTTTGGACAATGTTTTAGTGCTGTAAATTTCTCCGGAATAAATATTGATTAAACTGATTTTTTTACCGTTGGGATGCAGGGCTATTAAATAACCAGAGCTGTTATAATTTAATGTTTTCATGGTCTTGGTGGTGCTGACTTCAAAAACAGTATACTGATATTGGGAATTGTCCCCGTAAGTGACTAGGATTTGTCCGTTTTCCAAACTCGCCACAGATAAAACCGCGGCATTGTAAACATCTTGATCCGCAGGATCATAGCCGCCGTATTGGGGATGCAAACCGTTGTTAGCAATAGTATTTACTTCGTCTACCTCGCCATCGAAATCGTTGTCTACCCCATCGCCGGCTATTTCCACTCCGTTGTTGACAATAGCATCATTAGTGTCATTGCTATTATCAACATAGCCTTCGGGCGCCGTTAAAGAACAAGCTGTGGTGATATTATTAGCATCGCCTAAAGTATCACTGTCAGTATCAGCATAATAAGTTTGGTTAGACGAAATAGCGGCATCTGCGTCGTTACAGTCTGTCCCTGTTTCTGAGCCGTCGTTGTCGTAATCATTATCATTGGTGTCAGAATGATCAGTTACATATCCTGTAGGAACGGTTAAAGAACATAAGGCTTGGGTAACAGAAGTATTACCCAAACCGTCGCCATCACTGTCTTGATAGTACGTTTGATTAGAAGAAATATTCGCATCTAAAGAAGCACAGTCGTTAACATCATTAACATTATCATTGTCGTCATCAGCGTCGCAAGAATTTCCTTGGCTG
>MHKJ01000059.1:0-943 GCA_001818355.1 Candidatus Kerfeldbacteria bacterium RIFOXYC2_FULL_38_9
TAAAGCGTCTGCTCTATGAACTACAAAATTGATGGTTTTGCTTTCAGCGGAAGTGTCATTTTGAAAAGAAACAAATTGACATTGTTGACCTTGGTCGGCATACCAATCGCGTGCTTGGCGTTGTCCGTTTTCATCATATTTATCACCCAAACAAACCTCATACTCACCGCCTACCATCATCATGGAAAATGCGCCATTGCTATCTACGTTGGCACTGGCCCAACTGCCTTTGGCATTAGCATTAACGCCGGCATTGGTAACCGCTGAATTGTCGTCATATTTAATGGTACCGGAAACTGTTTTAGAAGCGGCCTGTACCGTTACATCTTTTAAAACTGCTGAGCCAGCATAAGTAAAAGAAGCGCTGGTATTAAAAAGACCTGAGTTTTGCGCGGGCATCACATTCATTTCTACTTGACCTCCAGCAGTAAAGCCAGGATTGGCAACCGCATAATAACCCCATTCGTCACTATTAAAACCTTGATAAAGCTGATATTGTTGGTCGTGTACTTCTCCGTACAATTGGAGAGGATTGCTATCTGGATCAGTAATTGTGCCGTAAGCCAAGGCATCTCCTAAAACAACAGGATTACTTTTAGTCGCAAGATAATCATCGTTACTTAAATCCTCGTGGTCACTGCTGGGTGAGGACAAATAAAAACGATAAACACTGAGCGTATTTGGGTTTTGTACATTAGCAACCGTAATAGTGTGTTCTCCTGCGGTAATTTCCTCGGCATTTAAAAAACCGATCATATTATCGGAATGTTGATCAATACTGCCGTTTAAACCACTGACACTAGCATTGCTAAAATCAAAATTGCAACTTTCCCAATTGCCATCCGGACAATTTTGAGTACTGGCCTGAATGGTTAGACTTCCCCCAACAGCAATTGCTTCTGTTGTTGTGAAGGTAAGTTCATAACTAGTGGTGGCGCCCAAG
>MHKJ01000059.1:960-6966 GCA_001818355.1 Candidatus Kerfeldbacteria bacterium RIFOXYC2_FULL_38_9
TCCAAATATTAAGGACTTGACACACTGTCGCATAAAATGCGTTGTTTTCATAATTCCTCCTTTAAATTTTTAAATAGCAAACTTTAATCAAACTATAACACTTTGAGATTTTTTAGCAAATTGATTATGTTCAACAATATCCACAGCCTCCCAAGGATAAACCACCCAGTCATCTTTAATCTCTTGACCATAATACATATTCTGCACCAACCGGGCAGGTAAAGAGGCTTTTTTAGGTTTGTTTTTTTTATATAAAACCGCAATGCGCAGTTCTTGCAAATTATATTTGTTAAGCTCCTGCACACAAACCGCTAAAGTGCGACGCGTGTCATCTATTTCATCGACTAAAAGTACTTTTTTTCCTAATAATTGGGTGGCCGGTTCGTCTAACCACTGCACACGCTGGGGCTGATCTCCTATTTCTTGATCATTTTCGTCATAACGGCGCAAGCCAACCACATAAATTGGTACTTTTAAAAAAGTACGTAAAATTCGAGAAGGAATCAAACCGCCGCCGGCAATAGCCACCATACAATCCGGTTGCCATTGATCTTTTTTTATCAAACCGCTTATTTTTTGGCAAAATTCATGAATTTGCTCATAAGTAACGAAATATTTAGGCATTATTTTAAATTAAATAAAAAATAAGAGGGTATCTTTTAGACTAACATAAATTTTTATTCCTTCAAAATTTAACTAAAGAAAAAACCGTATTACGGTATAATTCTTCGGTTATTTTGGGGTTATTATGTAAAAAAAGCTGTCTCTCGGCGTGCTGTTTAGAAAATTGAGGAATAATGGCAATCATACCCGGTTCACAAACAACAGAAAAATTTAACCGGCGATGCGATAAAAAATAATCTAAATATTGGTAAACAGATATATCTTCTTCTGCGCCGCACAAAGTGGCTTGCAGAGGCGCTTGGCGTAAAGCTTGCTGTTTATCAGTGATATTCATTAAGCGGTCTTGTCCTGAAATATCTTTGGCAAATTGATACGTGGCCTGCAAATTACTGCTCCCAGAAAAACCCACGAAGAACAGTAAAACAAAAGTCAAAACCAGCTGGCGGCGCGAATTTAAATTGACATAAGCCAAAAATCCAACCACAAAAATAATCGGCGCCGGAACTAGCAATAATTGATAGTGAACAAAAATAATTCCCCAATAATTTGATAGAGCATAAAAATAAAATACCCAAATCAAGATCAGTAAAGATAATAATTTACGGTTACCTCGATAAAAAATAACGAAAAGCAGAAACGCGCCATAAACAAAAATGGAGGCCAAATAAGGCGTGTTGGCATCAACCAAATAAACCTGCTTTCCCAGTTGAGCAAAAGCCATAATGGTATGCTCTATCTTTTCCATAAAAAAATGTTGCGAGTCTGAGGATTGAGTAAAAGTATCCCATAACAAACCGGTGTTGGACCAACCACGGCCGATTTCTCCTAACCAATAAGGCGTTAAAGCCGAAAATGCAACTATTAAAGCAACCAAAGGCAAATACCATTTTTTTGTTTGGTAAATATAATAAATACTATGAACTAAAGCGACCAGAGGAATAACTAACCAAACCGTAGAGTGTAAACTAACCAAAACAGCTATTAACAATCCGTAAAAAATCCACCAGCATACCTGTTGCCATTTTTTATATTTATCGCAAAAAACAGTATGAGCCACTAAAACAAAAACCATGAGAAAAAAAGGGGTTGGGCTGGGGTTCCATTCCCGGGCGCTTAAATAAATATCCGCAAAAATTAAACTCCACCAAAAGCCGGCAAAACTGGCGAGTAATAATTTTCTGTGATAACTTATCCCATTAAGCATTTGGTAAACCAAATACATCAGTAAAAAAATCGAAAAAAAAGAAAAAAGCGCGTTGGGTAAGGCCTGCCAAATGGGATTAGCGCTGAAGGCGGTAAAAGGAAAAACCACATAATAATACAAGGGCGGCAAAGAAAAAACACCCACCGAAGAGGATGGCCCCAGTGTCGGCCAAACCCCTTGCAACATATCCATATAAACCCAAGCATCTCTTACTTGATCGCCTTTAAATTCCACGTAGTAGAACAAGCCGGAAAAACGAGTTAACAAGCCATAAACACCGGCTAAAATTATAAAAAGATAACTTAAAATAATAACCAGACGATGAGACAGGTGTTTTTTAATAAAATCCATGTAGACATTATACCTCAACTACCACCGGTAGCACCATGGGGCGTCTTTGTAATTTTTTAAAGAGGAACTCTCCTAATTCGTCACGCAGTTTATTTTTTAGATAAACCGGATTTGGTTTTTCGTTAATTACTTTAGGACTCACGATCTCCATGGCTTTTCTTCTGGTTTCTTCCACTAAAGACTTATTGCCTTTCATATAAATAAATCCTCGGGAAATAATATCCGGATTACCAACCACTTTACCGTTATGGCCGTTGATGGTCACAATCACGGTCAACATGCCGTCTTCCGCCAACATCTGTCGATCACGCAGTACTATTTCGGAAACATCTCCCACACCCAAACCATCGACAAAAACATATTCAGCCGGAAGTTGTTCACGGGTCATCATGCCCTCACCGCCCGCAAACTCCATCACTCTGCCGTTGGCGGTGATAAAAACACGTTCTTTGAGCCAACCTAATTTTCTGGCCACCTGGCCATTGGTCCACAAAAAATCCAAATGTCCTTCAACCGGTATGTAATATTTGGGATTAACCATGCGCAAAAATAATTTTAAATCTTCTTGTTGAGCGTGGCCGCCGGCATGCACGTCCATCATCTGGTAATGCACCACATTAGCGCCTTCGCGAATTAACATGTCTTTTAAGGTTTGCACCGAACGTTCGTTACCGGGAATAACTGAAGAAGAAAAAATAATCGTATCTCCTTCTTCTATTTTGAAATAACGATGTTCACCGCTTACCATGCGCATCAAAGAAGCCCGGTCTTCTCCTTGAGCGCCCGTACCAATAATAATCACTTTATGCGGCGGTAATTTTACAGCCTCTTCCGGAGAAATAATGGTTTTGGAATTAACGGTTAAGTAACCGAGTTCTTTGGCAATTTCCACGTTGGTTTTCATGGACAGACCTTCTAGCACCACATAGCGTTCTAATTCTTGAGCCGCCCAAATCAACTGTTGCACGCGATTAAGATTAGAAGCAAAGGTGCCGACAATAATCCGACCCTCGGCTTTTTCCATAATATCGGAGATGGTTTTACCGATGTATTTTTCCGATAACTGCTGACCAGGCTTGGAAGCGTTGGTGGAATCGGCCATTAAAGCCAAAACCCCTTCTTTGCCAATACGGGTGATTTTGGCAAAATCTGTTACCTGATCGTTAATGGGATCAAGGTCGATTTTAAAGTCTCCGGTGTGCATAATAATACCCTCTGGGGTACGCACCACTACCGCTAAAGAATCTGGCACGCTGTGATTGATGCGAATAAATTCTACAGTAAATTCTCCTAATTTTAACTGGCCATCAACATCCACTTCTCGTAAATCCAAACGTGGTTTATCCCGAAAATCATCTTGTCTTTTGGAAATGATACCCAAAGTTAAACGCGCGGAATAAATAGGCGGGTTGTGTAAAATAGGAGCAATGTGCGGAATGGCGCCAATATGATCTAAATGGGCGTGAGTAATAATAATACCGCGAATATTTCTTTCTTTTCCTTTTAAATAAGAAACGTCCGGCAAAATATAATCCACTCCCGGCATGTCTTCATCCGGAAACATCAGGCCGCAATCAATTAAAATAATGTCCTTGCCATATTCAATCATGGTCATGTTAATGCCCACTTCTTCGGCGCCGCCAATAACCGCCACTCGTAATTTATTGAGTGTGGCGCTATGCACGCCGTGATTAAGACGGGTTGTTTGTTTTCCGTTCATGGGAGCCGCCATGCGCCAATTTTTAGAAATATTTTTCACTGATAAATGCCGAGATCTTTGATGACCATGAGGTCGACGATGACCGGCAGAAGCATGATTGCCGCTTATTTGTGGCCGCGGCTGGGCTGTTTTTTGTTTCACAACTGTTTTCATAAAATAATAATTTTTAAATTTAAAACTAATCTGCTGACAATCTTGTTTGAGAAACTATTTAGTCTAACATCCCAAATAAACCATCAGAATTATTGTGCCGAAGGAGAGACTTGAACTCTCATGAGCGATGCTCACAGCGCTCTGAACGCTGCGTGTATACCAATTTCACCACTTCGGCTAATTGTTTACTTCCACTGTCTTCTGGTTTTTATATACCAAGAATCTATATTGGAAAAACGATCGGCAGGCACGGCTACATATTGATTTTCTTCCAGGCCTTTGATGCGATTGCTGACAGCATAAGTATATAAAGGATTATAAAGGAAAATGGCGGAAATATCTTGCGCTAACAAATCCTGAAATTTATTGTACAATTCGCTTCTTTTCTTCTCATCATTGGTTTTGCGCGCCTCTTCAATAATATCGTCAATTTCTGTGTTGCGAAAAATACTCAAAGCCAAACCCGGATATTCTTGCTGGGAAGAATGCCAAAAAGGATAAGGATCGGGATCAGAACCGATGATTTGTCCGAATAATAACGCCTCGTAATTTCTCTCTTTAATAACAGAACCCTGAATATCTTGAGCGCCTGTCACGCTTAAGTTAACCTTGGCTCCAATTTTTCGCCAAGAGTCTATGAGTTGTTGAGCAACCGCTTGGTATTCCGGCAAATCCACGGTCGCAATGGTAAACTCTAATTTTACGCCATCTTTTTCTCTCGGGGCAAAATCTTCAGCGCTCACACCGGTTTGATCTTCTTTATCGTCAGGATACTTCCAGCCGTCATCTTTTAAAATTTTACGCGCTTTTTCCATATCCAAAGGATATTTTTTTACCTGATCATTATAGCCCATGTAACCGGGCAAAATGGGCGTGTAAATAGCTTCGGCCTCGCCGCCTAAAGCTTCCGTTACAATTTTGTCCCGGTCCACGGCGCGCGCCAAGGCCTGGCGCACCACGTCATTTTGCAGGGCCTTGTTGTTTTTTAAGTTAAAGAACAAAGCGGAATATTGAGGAATGCGCAATGAATGAAAAATAATATTTTTGTTGGCTTTAGTAATTTCCTCTTTTTTAGACTGAGGCACAAAACCCAATCCTTCTATTCTTTTTTGAGTAAGACCCAAAATAGCCGAGGTCATATCCGGATAAAAAACGAATTTCATTTTATCAATAAAAGGCTTGTCACCAAAATAATCAGCATTGCGTTCCAAGGTAAAAGTTTTCACATTACCGGCGTCGTCTTTGGTAAGTTCGCTGAATTTATAAGCGCCATAGCCTACGGGTTGTAAATTCATACCGTTTAAACGCACATTTTGACCGGGAACGTTATACCATAAATGTTCCGGCAAAATACCAAAAGTTAAACTGGCTAAAAACGGAGCAAACTGTTCTTTTAAGGTGATGGAAAAAGAAAAATCATCTATTTTTTTAACTTCAGCTCCGGCCAAAGTTGATTGCAAAGGACTTTGATAAGTCACGTCTTGAATGGCTTTAATCGTAAACACGACATCGTCGCTGGTTAAATTTTCGTTGTTGTCTTGCCATTTAATATTAGAACGTAAAAAGAAAGTATAAGTTAATTTATCCTCAGAAAGCACATAATTAGTGATTAAATTAGGCTCTAATTCTAAATTATTGTTGCGTTTGAAAATTCCCGGAAAAACCAAAGCGGAAATATCCGCGTCCACGTCAGACAAAGAAGAAAGAATGGGGTTAAGATATTGAGGCGCACCCACTACGCCTTCGGTATAAGTGCCACCGTAAGCAGGCACCACTGCTGTCGCCTCGTTTAAACGCCTTAAAGTAAAAACTAATACACACAGTACCACTAAGAAAAGTGCCAAGAAAAATAAATAACGTTCTCCTTTATTAAGCAAAAGTTTAAAATAACGCCATTGCGTATAAGTGGGTAATTTTCTTTCAGTGCTAGCCTGAAAAACTAAACGCTCGGAAG
>MHKJ01000059.1:6978-24559 GCA_001818355.1 Candidatus Kerfeldbacteria bacterium RIFOXYC2_FULL_38_9
TTTTTGAAAAACGCGAGAAAAACTTAAAAGGATTTTTCATCCCGGAACTTAATTTAATAACTTATAACTTATTGATAAAACATTTTTAGATAAACATGCGAGCGACAGCCAAGCCGATAAAAAGGACGGAAAGTATAATAGATAGAGTAAAAACACCTTTTTCCGCACCGCGACGAGTAGTGGCGATGTTTTCACCGCCTCCTCCAAAAGCACTGCCCAAACCGTCTCCTTTTTGCTGTAACAAAATACTAACTACCAAGAGAATAGCTATCACTATTTGAGTAATGTCAAGAAATAGTTTCATATTTTGATCAAGTGTTATCCTACCACAGCCTTGTTTTTCTGTCAATTCAAAAGGGTAAATTGTTATCTAAAATTGAAAGGTGGACTCATTTAAAGTTGAAAACCGGACTTTCTGTGGATAAATTAGAATAGACACTATATATGCTTCATACTGCTGTGGTTAATAAATAACCATAAACAAAGTATGAGCAATCAACAATTACACAAGCGGCTTAATGAGGAGGTGGTCATCAGCGTCTTAGAAAGGTATTTAACTCAAGATCTAACCATTGAGGAAACGATGCAATATTTAGACTTAAAGCGATCTCGATTTTTTGAATTGTTAAAAGAATATCGTAATTCTGCCGACAGTCAATTTAGTATCGCCTACAAAAGACAAACACCAAAAAAAATTAACTCGCTTGCTGAAGAAAAAATATTAGCGGAACTTAAGGAAGAGAAAAAGTTAATTGACAACAAAGATATGCCAGTGCAGTTTTACAACTATTCAGCAGTTCGTGATACTTTACTGCAAAAATATCAAATTAAAGTTTCTTTACCAACGATTATCAGTCGTGCTAAAGAACGTGGCTATTATTTAAAAAAAAGGACAAAACAAATTCATGACCGAAAAGTAATAACCAATTTTGTCGGCGAGTTAGTTCAACATGATTCTTCTCACCATTTGTTTTCACCCTACATGGATGAAAAACTTTACCTAATTACCAGTCTTGATGATTATTCACGTTTACTGCTGTTTGCTGATTTGTTTGAAAGGGAAAGTACCTGGAGGCATATTGAGGCTGTAAAATCAGTGGTTTTACCATATGGCGCTCCTTTTAAATATTATGCTGACCAGCACAGTATTTTTCGTTATGTAAAGAATAGAGACAAAAATTCTCCTTGGCATACTTATACAAAATTTACAGACGACGTTAACCCTCAATGGAAACAGGTCTTAGAAGACTGTGGTATTAAAGTGATTTATGCTCTCTCGCCACAAGCCAAGGGTAAAATTGAGCGACCATATCGTTGGCTACAAGACAGGCTTGTTCGCACTGCCGCTAAAGAACAGATAACTACGATTGTCGAATTAAAAAAAGTTTTACAGCAATTAGTTGCACAATACAACAACCACTGGGTACATTCCACAACTCGCGAAGTACCAAGCATGCGTTTTGAAAGAGCTTTAAAAGAAAAACGATCATTATTTAAACCAATGAATTTCGACAAAAATGCAAAGCATATTGATGATGTATTTTGTTTGCGGGCCAAAAGAACCGTTGATGCTTACAGAAAAATATCTTTAGAAGGCACAAGCATTAATGTGCCAAAAGGTATACCCAGACAAACAGTTAATTTATGTATTGTTCCTATGCTAGAAAAAAATATTGCCCAAATTCGTTTTTGGCAAGGTGATAATTACTTAGGCACTCAAAGCATATCCCTTCAAAATTTAAAAACAATAGTCCACTTTTGAACTTTACACAGTCCGGTTTTCAACTTTTCCTAACATTCAAAAGGGTAAATTGCGGAAAATTTTAAACAAATTATTGCTTTTGAAGTCGAACGGCGGCTTGTGTCACCGAGGCTATAGCGGCCGGAGCTTGAGCTTGTTTTCTGGCTTCTAATTCAATCCTGGCACCAGTTAATTCCCTTTGATTAGAATCATCTTTGAGCCACAACAAAGCTGAGTTATGATCTTTTTTAACATCCGTATATTGATCAAGTTGATCTTCAAGCTCTTTGGCTTTTCTTTGGCTTTCTTTTAGTTTTTTTGTTAAATCTTTGATAACAAAATATCTACTCCAACGCTTTTTGAGCTTAGAATCTTTATACCACCTTTTTTCAGCCTGCTTATCTTTTTGTTTCGTTAACCTGTCTGTTAAAATTAGAATTTCTTCATTAATTAATCTTTGATATTCTAAAGCCAACGCTCCAAATTCTTCTAATCGTTTTCTAATTGTCTCGATTTTTCCCCTTACCTCTCTTACCGGTCGTTCTGTTTCCCATTGTTTTTGCAAAACAACAGCTTGTTCTAAAACCGGCTGTAAGTCAGCTTGTATTAAACGACCTACAAGTTGCCTTACTGGCTCTAATTTTCTATATCTGGATTCTTCTTCAGTTGGAATCTGTCGCTCTCCGGCTGGTTTTGTATCGCTAATATAAATATCGTCCTGGACAATAAATCCCTGTTGGCTCATTAAAGCATCTAGCTCTTTTACTTGCAGTCCGAAAAGGGGCTGTAATTCTTGGTTTAAAGCAATGGCGCGTAAAGCTTGAAAAATAAACAACCGATTTTGAACAAAATTTCTGCTTTCGTGAAAAACCCCTCTTAAGGTATCAAAAGACAAGGCACCACAAACATAACCCAAATAAAAATTATTACCAACTCGATTGTCCCCTTTCATTTCAATTTTTTTTCTTACTAAATTCTCCAAACTTAAATCTCCTGGGGGATTTTGCGCTTTTACCGCCACCGCAACTTCAAAAGCCTGAAGAAATTCGTCTAATTCTTTTTTGATTGATTCTTGATCTGATTCAGCAAAACGAGCCACTCCTTGGGCTACCGTGCGTTGGGCAATAATAGTCAGTAATTTTTTTTGCACAACTTTTTGAGCTTCAGGAATGTCTAATTTCGATGAAAATTCATATTGTGAAATCGGTTTAACTAGAATCTCAAAAAACTTTCTCTGAGCAATATATCGATCCGGATCGTACATTAACAAAAATTGTTTTCTAAGGCTTTCTATGGTCATGCCTTCATACGGGAGCATCATTTCGACATTAAATATGTATGAAATAAGTTCAACATCAGTTGGTAAAGCATCAGCGTCTTTTAATTTTCTTTCAACTTCTGCCAGTTTTTTCTCTTCTGCTTGTTTTCTTTGTTGTACAACACCGTCTATTTCGGCAATGGTTTTTTCCGCCTGTTGTTTGACATAATCCGCCTCTAAAGCATCAGCCGCTTTTTGGTTTTCCCTTTGAGTGCTTAACATATACATATTGCTTTGCGGATCAACTACATATCCTTTATCGACTAATGCCTTGTCAAGCGCTCTAACATTAAGTTGCGGAAACAAACCTACGGTTCTTTTGTCAGTACCCAAAACTCGCATAAACTGCAGGAGATGCAAACTATTATGTAAATTGGCGGGGGCATTATCCCTATATCTATCTAAAACAGCTAAAACATTTAAGGTATTATTCCACTGGTCTCTAACAAACCCATCTAAATGCTTCTGTGGATATCCATATTTGGCTAGTCTATTGTCCAAATTACCCAAAGCTGTATTTTGATAATTCTCCTGTCTTATTTCCCTTGCCCAAAAATAGGTTCGACACATATCTGAAAAATTATAGGTACCATTTAAACCTTGGTATTCTGCTGTTAAATATTCCATTCCCAACCTCATTAAAGCAACTTGAGCAATATGGTCTTCTGCTGTTTCTCTTTCCTCCCAGGGTAACTGTTCCGGGTGTAAGTATTTACCAGCCTTTTCTTTGGCTTCCAATTTTAGATTTATATAAGGAACTTGTTCGGGTTTATTTTTATAATATTCAAATACCCTTGCTAATAATTGATCCCTAACGCTATCATAACTATCTGGAGTAGGGTGAAACTGAGGATCTGCTTGTGCTTGTGCTTTCATAGCCAAAATCAGCTCAGCCTGAGTGGGCATTAAATGTTCTCTTTCCAAATAAGCAACCATTTCGGTAAATTTTTCTTGACGCGCTTCTTGTGTTTGCGCGGTTTCTGTTTTCATTCTCGCCGTCACCACACCAACACACTTAACAATATCTGCACCATTTAAACGATCAAAAACCTGTTCTCTCTGGTTACCCATGGTGTCGTCGCGCACATAACCATTTTGCTCATCCCAATCAAAACCCAGCTGGTGCATCATGCTGTCCAATTTTCTTGGATCGGCCTTTTCCAGTTCTTCAGGCTGTTGTGTTTCCGCAGGTTTTAATTCTGACAACTTTCTAATGGCGGTTAAAAGCCATAAAAAATTTTCAAATTCTTTTTCCGCGTCATCATTTTGAAAAGAAAACACTCGTCCTTTATCTTTGTTATTTATAAGACGACGATTGGCAAGTGCTTTAATAACTGCTGACGTATCATTCCAAGAAACAATCATGTCGCCAAGCGCTGGGAGGCCTTGCAATTTTTGCGTATTATATAAAAAATGGTTAGTGTCATTGCGCTTCAATAAATTTTCGTCAACAAAGCGATGTATGTCTTCACGGTTGTCTCGGTTAAAAGCTGGGGTATCACCGCCATTAAGAAAAAAATTCGGCGCATGATTACGAAAAGCAAGGTGGGGCAATTGTTCACTGGCCAAAACCATAATTGCCTCAACACCATGGCCATAAACATCTTTTTTTAAACGCATATCAAGTGGTTCGGCTCCACCCATACTTACCCACGCTCTTTTTTCTTCTAAATAACCAACCAAGCTTACTCCTTGTCTATCGAATTTGCCTTCTGTCAGAAGTTTTTCTTTATAATCCCGCTCTGCTTTTGGATAATCTGTTTCGGGGTTAGAATACACTCCTCCAGAGTGTTGCCGCATCCAATGAATAACTTCTGCCGGATAAACAGATGCGTTTTGGCGTTCTAAAAAACTATCCAATAATTCCAAGGGGCTTTTTTCTCTCCTTTCTTGTAATGGTTTTTGTCCTCCTTGTCCTGGTTCTATCATAAATTTAAATTTTAAAAAAATAACCGAATTTTATCTTAATGTAATAATATCACAATTTCTCTTAAAAGTCAAGAAAAAATGGATCAAACCAGGCAAAACATTAAAAAACTTGCAATATTAAGGCATTTACTTATACAATGGATTAACTGTGCAAAATACTTCACAAAAATTTACTTTAATATGTGTGGCTTTGGCCTTTATTTGGGTTAATGCTTGGCGTCCTTATGTTTTAAATGAAAAATTTTATGGTCGAGGTGATTTTGCGGTTTTTTATTCTGCCACTCAAGTAAGTTTATTAGGCCAGGATCCTTATGTAAGTAAAAATTTAAAACCTATCATTCGTAAAAATCGCTCGTCCTCGGGCGCTTTTCGTTATTTATATCCACCAACAGCCCTACCCTTTTTTCTACCCTTGCTCATGTTTACGCCAAAACACGCGGCTTATGTTTGGGGGATATTAAATATTCTGTTTGTGGGAGCGTTAATTTGGCTGATGCAGTCAATTTTAAAAAAACGCTTTTCTATCAATGAGTGGCTGGCCATAGGCACAGGGCTGGTGATTTTTGGTCCCATTTTTACCAATAACCGTTTAGGCCAAATCAATATTGCTCTTAGTTTGCTAATCGTGGGCACCATGGTATTGGCTCAAAAGAAAAAATGGCTGTGGAGCGGCCTGCCCTTGGCAATTGCGACTATGCTAAAAGTATTCCCGGGTGTGGTTATTGTCCATTATCTTATTTCCCGCCAATGGAAAATGGTCATTTCTTTTATGCTTTGGTGTCTGGCGATCATAATGACAACCCTGGTTTTATTTTCGAAACAAATTTTTGTTTTTTATACTACGAGTAGTGCATTTGGTGTAGTCAAAAACGGCATCAATGCCAAAATAATGGAGATTGCCAAATTTGATAACGGCACCTTAAATGGCGCCCTGCATCGTTTGGTGATGATTATCAGCCCAGAACACCTTAACGAACTTGCAGGATACATTAGTGTTACGCGTTTGATAATCGTGGCTGGCTTGGGTGTTGTTATTTTACTGATCAACCTCAAAACCAAAATACCAACTATCTACAGCGTGTCTTTGTGGCTGGCTTGGGTACTATTTTCAGCTACAGCCATTCATACGCAATATTTTGTTTTACTCCTTCCTTTGTTGGTAGCTTTGTTAATCAAACCTCCTGAAATTTTGCAGAAAAAATGGTGCGAAGTTGCCATGATGATATCGTTTGTGCTGATTAGTTTTTCTTTTTTGCGATTTTTTCCTTCGTGGATAAAACATTCTTTTCTTTTTACCTTGCCGTTTTCTTTTATAGCCAATTGTATCCTTCTAGGGCTTTTGTTATATTATGGATACCGATTGTGGCAGGAAAAAAAACAAACTAACTATGTCTCGGATTGAACTTATTATTCCGGCCTTTAATGAAGAAAAAAGAATAGGTAAAACTTTAAAGGCTTATCTTGATTTTTTTGGAGAAGAATTGCGCTGCACCGTAGTATTAAACGGTTGTTATGACCAAACCAAAGAGGTGGTGGAAAAATTAGCCAAACAGTTTCCTGAACGCGTACATCTTTGGGATTTAAAAACAACCACCGGCAAAGGACGGGCTATTCGTTACGGCTGGCGTAATGCTGATGCTGATTATTTGGGATTTGTGGATGCGGACTGTGCTACCACGCCGCCTGAATTTGCCAAGTTAATAACGGCCATTAAAAATTATGATGGCGCAATTGCTTCTCGTTTTCTCAAGGGCGCCACAGTGCATCAGCGACAGTCGATTTTGCGCACTTGGCTAAGCCACGGATTTATTATGTTTGTACGATTTTTATTTCGCCTGCCTTTTTATGACACCCAGTGCGGGGCTAAACTGTTTACCAAAAAGGCGATAAAGAATATTTTGCCCAAATTAAAAGAAGATGGCATGATTTTTGATGTGGAACTGTTGTGGAAATTACACCAAGCGGGCAATAAAATAATCGAAGTGCCAACGGCATGGACCGATCAACCCGGATCAAATTCTTTAGGCACCAAAAAACAATTTTTAACTCAAGCTTTGAAGATGTTGCAACAATTATTTCGCTTACGGCACCAAAATTAACAATTGGACAAGGATTTTGCTTTACACCTTCAAAAAAACCTGTATAATAAAATCGTATGCAAAAAATAGACTCTCCCATCTATCTCATTAAGGACTACATGAAAACCAGCGTCCCTACTATTTCTGTTGAAGCGGTTTTACAAGACGCGGTGGCCGTCATGATTAAAGAAAAAACCAACGGACTGGTTGTTGTCGACCAAAATAAACACATCCAAGGCATTGTCACTGTTTGGGATATTATTGAAAGAATTGTGCCTGATTATTTGGAAGAAGATAAACACTTAGCCTCTTTTGAATCCGGCGATATTTTGGCGGTGCGCACCAGAGCTGTTTCTCATCACCCCATTAAAGAACTGATGAAAGACAAGATTCACACTGTTAATGAAAATGATCCGGTAATGAAAGCGGCGACAATGGTATCTGAATATCGTTTAAGACAAATTCCGGTTGTTAATCAAGCGGGTATTCTGGCAGGAGTAATCAGCAGAACGCAAGTAAAACAAGTAATTGCTAAAATTCTAGGCATTGAAGCATAAACTATGAACACCGCCTTTTATCTCAGCTTAGCGATTTTTGTGGTGACCTATGCTATTATTATTTCGGAAAAAATTCATAGAACCGTTATTGCTTTAGCTGGCGCTGTGCTCATGATTGCTTTGGGCATTCTCTCTCAAGAACAGGCCATTGAAGCTATTGATTTTAATACTCTTGGTTTATTGATTGGCATGATGGTGGTGGTTAGCATAGCCAAGCAAAGCGGCATGTTTCAATATGTGGCTATTTGGGCTTCAAAAATCAGTCGCGGAAAACCATTGATTATTTTTTGTTTATTAAGCTTTATTACCGCTCTTTTTTCCGCTTTTCTGGATAATGTGACTACTGTTCTACTGATCATTCCGGTAACTTTTGTGATTGCCAATCAATTAAAAATCCACCCCAAACCTTTTTTAATTGCGGCTATTTTATTGGCCAATATCGGCGGCGTCGCCACTTTAATCGGAGATCCGCCAAATATTATGATCGGCAGTGCTTCCGGACTTGGTTTTAACGCCTTTCTTTTTAATTTGGGACCAATTAGTTTAATAGTGGCCATCGTCACCATCGGCCTGCTTTTATTAACTTATAGAAAAAAACTCATCACTTCTCCTGAAGCACGAGCGGCAATTATGAAGTTTGATCCTAAAGAGGCCATTACCGATAAAAAATTACTGATAAAGTCTTTAGTGGTTTTGGGTGTGGTGATTGTTGGATTTTTTATTCACGGCACTCTTCATCTAGAAGGAGCGACTATTGCCCTTTTTGGCGCGGCCTTAATGTTATTGCTTACCATGCATGATCCGGAGCACTCTTTAAGAGAAGTGGAATGGACAACAATTTTCTTTTTTACCGGTTTGTTTATTTTAGTGGGCGGTTTAGAAGAAGTGGGGGTAATTCATAAAATCGCCGATTTGTTTGTAGCAACTATTCATAACAACCCTGTTTCCGGCACCATTGGTCTTTTGTGGATGTCGGCTATTGTTTCCGCGGTCATTGATAATATTCCTTTTGTGGCCACGATGATTCCTATTATTCAAAACATCGGACAAATGTCTTCCCTTCCCCTTACTCCTTTATGGTGGGCATTGGCTTTGGGAGCTGATATTGGCGGTAATGCTACTTTGATCGGCGCCTCAGCTAACGTGATTGTAGCGGGCATGGCGGCTAAAGAAGATAAAAAAATCGGTTTTTTTGAATACTTGAAAATTGCCGTACCCATGACTCTGGTTGCTTTAATTTTGTGCACTGTTTACATGTATTTTCGTTATTTGGTATAAAATTTAAGCCCGTTGACGACCTGTTGACGCATTTTTTAATTTTGTTACAATGGATTTGGATAAAAATTGGCACTCTAACCAAAAGAGTGCTAAAATAAAATCTCTAAATAAAAAATTATTAATTGAAAAAAATATGAACATTCAACCCTTGGGTGATCGAGTGCTGGTAAAAGTACTGGAAACCGCGGAAACCACAAAAAGCGGCATTGTTTTGCCGGCTTCTGCCAAAGAAAAAAAAGCCGAAGGAGAAATTTTAGCCTTGGGCGAAGGAGAAAAAATTAAAGCTCTTAAATTAAACAAAGGAGATAAGGTGTTATTTGGAAAATACAGTGGCGATGAAGTAGAAATGGAAAAAGAAGAATACAAAATCTTAGAATATAAAGATGTTTTAGCAGTAGTGAAATAATTATCACAATAAAAATTAATTACTTAACAAAAAATATTTATGCCAAAACTTATTCATTATGATGAAAACGCCCGTCAACAATTGATGAAGGGTATCAATAAATTAGCCAATGCCGTAAAAGTAACTCTTGGTCCCCGCGGCCGCAACGTAGTGCTCGCCAAAAGCTATGGCTCACCCATTATTACCAAAGACGGGGTAACGGTGGCCAAAGAAATTGAACTGGAAGACAATATTGAAAATATCGGAGCGGAATTGGTAAAAGAAGTAGCCACCAAAACCAACGACGTAGCCGGAGACGGAACTACTACCGCTACGGTTTTGGCGCAAGCGATTGCTCGCGAAGGCATTAAAGTGGTAGCCGCCGGCAGTAATCCCATGGCTGTAAAACACGGTATTGATAAAGGAGTGGCCGCGGTAGTGAAAGCTATCAAAAAAATCGCCAAAAATATAGGAACCAAAGAAGAAATTGCGCAGGTTGCTTCCATTTCCGCCAATAATGACCAAGAAATAGGCGATGTCATTGCTGAAGCCATGGAGGCGGTAGGCAAAAACGGAGTTATTACCGTGGAAGAATCCCAAACTTTTGGCATTGAAAAAGAAGTGGTGGAAGGCATGCAATTTGATAAAGGCTATGCTTCTCCTTATATGGCTACCAACTCGGAACGAATGGAAGCCGAATATAAAGATTGTCAAATTTTAATTACCGATAAGAAAATTTCTTCCGTGCAAGAAATTGTGCCTCTTTTGGAAAAATTAGCTCAAAACGGTAAAAAAGAACTGGTGGTCATTGCGGAAGACATTGATGGAGAGGCTATGGCTACTTTGTTAATCAATAAATTACGAGGCACCTTTAGCACCTTGGCGATTAAAGCTCCGGGTTTTGGCGATCGTAAAAAAGAAATGCTTTCGGATATTGCCGTCCTCACCGGAGGCAAGGTGGTGTCTGAAGAAATCGGCATGAAATTAGAAAATACCGAAATGAGCGATTTGGGTCGCGCGGAAAAAGTAATCGCCACTAAAGATGATACTATTGTTGTGGGCGGCAAGGGAGACAAAAAAGCTTTACAAGAAAGAATAGCGCAAATTGAAAAACAATATGAAGCGGCTGATTCGGATTTTGATAAAGAAAAATTAGCGGAACGCAAAGCCAAACTGGCCGGCGGAGTGGCGGTAATTAAAGTAGGCGCGGCCACCGAAACTGCGATTGCCGAAGTAAAACATCGCGTAGAAGACGCCTTGGCCGCCACCAAAGCGGCAGTGGAAGAAGGCGTAGTGGTTGGCGGTGGCACGGCTTTAATTCGCGCTTTAAAATCTTTAGATGATATTAAAGTATCTGAAGAAGAACAAGTTGGCATTAAAATTTTACGACGCGCCTTGGAAGAGCCTATTCGTCAGATTGCCAATAATTCCGGACAAGACGGCGCAGTGGTTGCCAATAAAGTAAAAGAGCTTACCGGTAATGAGGGCTATAATGCCGCTACCGATAAGTATGAAGATTTAATGTCTGCCGGCGTAGTTGATCCTGCCAAAGTAACTCGCTCTGCTCTAGAAAATGCGGCCTCTATCGCTTCTTTGGTGCTTACTACCGAAGCGGTGGTTTCTGATGTTCCTAAAAAAGAAGATGACGCACCAGCAGGCGGTATGGGCGGCGGTATGCCGGGCATGGGAGGTATGGGCGGCATGATGTAAAAACTCACATCCTATTTTATCAAGGATAATGCAAAAAATAGAGACCGTAATCTGGTCTCTATTTTTAATTTACTTTTGATTTAAAAGAAAAAAAATGATATATTATTTTTATGGAAAATTCGACCACGATTAACTTGGAAAAACAACTGCCCTTGATTTTTTTGCCTGTGACCATAGCTATTGTTTTTCAAATAGCGATTTTGTTTAATCAAAATTATTTACTGCTAACAATTTTGGCTAATATTGCTTTGGTTTTCTACATAATTTTAAGACTTAATCAAAAATCAAAAGAAAAATACAATTGGAAAAGCAGGGCGTTATATGGCGGTTTAGCCGGTTTTATCAGTGGTTTGGTGATAGCTGTTTTTAATTTTTGCATTAACTTAAACTTAGTGGCTTTTTTTGCCATTTTTACGCGCAGTATTTTTTCTGGTTTGTTAGATGGTATTGGTGCTGGCTTATTATTTATTTTATGGCAACTATTAAAACCCATAAAGAAAGGGGGTGAGAACAATGAATAAAATTACGCCTTCTCCCAAAGATGTGGCTGATAATAAAATTATCGCGGCCATTTCTTATATTTCCATTCTTTGTTTGGTTTCGCTATTGCTAAAAAAAGACAGTCCTTTTACCATGTTTCACGCTAAACAAGGGTTGGCTTTGTTTATTATTGAAATTGTCGCCGGGTTGATTATGTGGATTCCTGTTTTAAACTTAATTTCGGCCATTGTCTATTTGATTTGTTTTATCGTTTCTATTTACGGCATTATGCAAGTTTTTCAAGGAAAAACCGAGCCTTTGCCTGTGCTTTCTCAAATGGTGGAAAAATTAAATATCTAAATATAAAAACCCCGCATTGGAAAACTATTTCTCTGAGCGGGGTTTTTATTTATTAATCTAATTTTCTCTCTTGTTCAAAAGCTTTGATGATTTCTTTTCTAATTTCAACCATTAACTTAGGATTTTCTCTTAAAAAATCTTTAGCCACTTCTCGGCCAACACCCAGTTTATTTTCTTTATAACTATGAGTATTGCCGGATTTGGCAATAACCTCGAATTGAATTCCCGTATCTAACAAATCGCCGGCAATAGAAATTCCTTCATTATACATAATATCAAATTCCGTAGTACGAAAAGGAGCAGCTACTTTATTTTTTACCACCTTTACCTTGACCCGATTGCCAATCACTCGGTCTCCTTTTTTAATTTGAGCGGCACGACGCACCTCAATCCGCACAGAAGAATAAAATTTCAAAGCCATACCGCCGGTAGTGGTTTCCGGATTGCCGAAAACTACACCGATTTTCATTCTGGTTTGATTGATAAAAATCACCACGCAGTTGGTTTTAGAAATAATGCCGGCTAATTTACGTAAAGCTTGGCTCATCAACCTGGCGTGTAGTCCCATATGCGAATCTCCCATCTCCCCTTCTATTTCCGCTTTGGGTGTTAGCGCCGCTACCGAATCAATCACAATGACATCCACGGCATTGGAACGCACTAAAGTTTCCACAATTTCTAAGGCTTGTTCCCCCGTATCCGGTTGAGAAATAAGCAACTCATCCACATTGATGCCGATTTTTTTCGCATACTCCGGATCAAGCGCGTGTTCTGCGTCCACAAAAGCGGCCGTACCTCCTTTTTTCTGTATCTCGGCCACAATGTGCTGAGACAGTGTGGTTTTTCCAGATGATTCCGGACCGTAAATTTCCACAATACGCCCATAAGGCACGCCTCCTACACCCAAGGCTAAATCCAAAGACAAAACTCCGGTAGAAATAGCCTCCACCTTTAAATGCTTGGATTCACCAAAACGCATAATTGCTCCATCGCCAAACCGATGACGAATTTGATCGATAGCCATGTCTGCGGCTTTGTTTTTATTGCTGTCTGGTTTTTTTCCTGTTAATTTTGACATAATATTTTATAATTTTTAATAATTATTCTGTTTCTTTATATAATACATTGCGTACTATTGTATTTTCTTGGCTTAATTTTGACTTGGCACTGATGTAAATGGTATTTAGCCCCTGACCCAAAACAATTGCTTCTGAAAATTTACCGTCTTGATCAATAGCAACAGCCTGACCATTGATTTTAATCACTGCTCCCGGTACGGATTTGCCGGAAATTATCAACTCTCTTTCAGAGACAATCATATCAGCCTGCGGAGAGGCAATGGTCAGCGCCGGCGGAGTAACCAAGCGGAGTAAACTAAAGCCAAAATAAACCACTACTCCAAACACCACAATACCAAAAACACCAAATTTTAACAAGCGAGGAATAAGCACCGGTTTTTGATGATGGGGACTGTTGGTAGAAATTTGAGGGACGGTTGTTTGGTTTTTTTTCTGTAAAATACCCTGCTCTTTTTTAGGCCAAGATTCTTTATCGTGATAAACAATAATTTCTTGTTCATATTGTTTTTGCATTTTATCCCAAGGAATTGCTAAAGCTTGGCAGTAAAGACGTAAATAATTTTTAATGTAAACCGGCGAGGGTAAAGCATTATAATTCCCACTTTCTAAAGCACTGAGGTAATTAACGGAAATTTTAAGTTGTAAAGCAAGGTCTTTAAGATTGCGTTTTGACGCCTGTCTGGCCGCAGACAATTGCTCACCAATGGTTTTTTGCTTTAACAAAGGCCTCTCTTGAAAGCGTCTACCTGCTTTTTTTTCCGCGGTTTTTTGGAGCTTAATTGTTAAAGAATCTTTAAAACTAATTTGTCTTTTCATCGTCTTCCTTAAGTTCATTTTCTGTTTCTATTTCTTCCAAACTGTTTTCTTGCACAAACTCTTCTGCTATGTCTTCTGCTGTGTTCTCAATTTTATCTGTTGTTTCTGTTTTAGCAACCTTTAATAATTCTCTCGGTTTAGCGCCATCAGCAGGGCCAATAAACCCCTGCTCTTCTAAAATATCCAAAATCCGAGCGGCACGAGCATAACCAATGCGCAAGCGTCTTTGTAATAAAGAAGCGGAGGCTTTTTTGGCTTCTAAAATAATTTCTTTAGCCTGTGGTAATAACTCATCGCTGTTTTCATCGCTTGCCCCTCCTGATAAATTAAAATCGTTGACAAGTTTAACGTTTTGTTGTTTTTCTACCACATCACTTTCATAAGCGGGAGCGCCTTGCTGACGCAAATAATCCACCACACGTTCAATCTCCGCGTCTCCCACAAAAGCGCCCTGTAATCTTTTCGGTTTGGATATTTTAGCGTCAATATACAGCATATCTCCCCGACCAAGTAATTTTTCCGCTCCGGAAAAATCTAAAATCGTGCGCGAGTCTACCAAAGACGCCACCGAAAAAGCAATGCGAGCCGGCATATTGGCCTTAATCAAACCGGTTAAAACATTAACCGAAGGACGTTGGGTGGCCAGAATCAAATGAATGCCTACCGCTCGCGACATTTGTGCCAAACGCACAATAGCCGCTTCTACCGACTGCGCGGCCATGGACATTAAATCCGCCAGTTCATCAATAATAAATACCAAATACGGCAGTTTTTCATCACCAGGCACCATTGTATTATAAGAAGCAATATTTCTTTTACCAGCGCGAGACAACAATTCATAGCGCCTTTCCATTTCCGCCACCGTCCATTTTAAAGAATTGATGGTTTTAGCAACATCTGTAATTACCGGTGTCATTAAATGGGGAATATCATTATAAGTAGTGAGCTCCACTCTTTTGGGGTCTATCATAATAAAACGCAAATCATCAGGAGAATTATGATAAAGCAAACTAATAATGATGGAATTGATACAAACGGATTTACCTGAACCAGTAGCTCCGGCAATTAACAAATGCGGCATAGCATCCAGAGAGGTAAAAAAAGGATTACCAGAAACATCTTTGCCTAAACATAAAGATAAATTATCTTGTTGTTTAAATTTTTTGGTATCAATTAACTCTCGGACCGTGACCGTGGCCATAGTTTTATTGGGTACTTCTACCCCCACCAAAGCCTTGCCGGGAATAGGCGCTTCTATTCTAATAGGGTGAGCGGCCAAAGCCAAGGCAATATCATTTTGCAAAGTAGTAATTTGGGTCAATTTTACTCCTTGAGCCGGTCGCAGGGTATATTGCGTCACCATTGGACCAACGCTTACCTCTCCCATTTCCACCTCTAAACCAAAACTGGCTAAGGTTTCTTGAATGATGTTTTTGTTTTGTTCAATATTACCGCTGGTGGGCTTTTCGTTCTTTTGGGTTAAAAGATTAATTGGCAGATCAATCTTGGGAGAACGTCGTTTTTTGGGCTTAGGAATCAACTCCATCTGCTCTGGTTCGTGAGTTGGGGTGAAATCTTCTTGTCCGTCAGCAATTGCTTTAGTGGCAAACAATTTTTTAGTATCATCTTCATCTGTCGCATCTGCATTTGTATCATCGTCTGGCTCTTCTTTGTTTGGGTTATTATCCGCAATACGATAACCATAAAATTTAGCCTGCAAACGACTGTTTAACCAACGCAAGGGTTTTTTGCAAAAATTTATCAGATAATTAAAAAACCGCAAACGAGAAGCTAGCACCAATAAACTGGTATTAAACATAATCAACCAAGAAGCTAAGAAAAAACCAATTAAAAACACCAAGGTGGCCCACACTCCTGTAAAACGAATAAAAGGATAAGCTAAAACAATGCCCAAATATCCGCCACCGTGTCCGACTTTGGCTGAGGCAAAAATTTCACTAAGCGGCACAAAAAGGTGCAATAAAGCCAATCCGCTTAATAAAAACAAAGCGAGGCCGATGTAGTTAACAATACGAATTTGATATTGTTCCGGATGCAAAAAAACATATCCTAAAACCGCAAAAATGGCAGGAATAGTATATCGCCCCCAACCAAACATCCAGCCCAATATTTTGTCAATTACTAAACCAAAATCACCGGCCGCGTTAATAAAGCTCAAAAGAGAGATAACCGCTATCGCAAATAACACAATAACCAACAAACCTTGTTGCATGGTGCTGTCGTCTTCATCCCACGAATAGTGTTTTTCTTTTTTTTGGCTTGGATGTTGATTTTGATTGCTTTTTTTTGGCTTGGACTTGCCTTTTTTTTCTTTGGCCATAGTCATTCTATTATAGCATATTTCAAAGAACATTTCACATTAAAAAACACCCCGAAAAAAGGGTGTCCATAAATTCCTCACAAGCTAAAATAGCTTGAGCCTTTTAAGTATAACAGAACTATAAAACCGGTCAAGCAATATTTTGCAAATACCAGTATAAACCGCTAATAAAAATAACGATGATGAACAACATAGCTATTTTAAAAGGCATGGTGGCGTGTTTGTGGTGTATTTTCATATAAATAGTATTATTCCCATTCTGTAGTAGCCGGGGGCTTGTTGGTTATATCATACATCACCGCACCAATTCCCTCAACCTGCAAAATGCGCTTAACCATTTTTTGTAAAACCTCTTGAGGCATGGGGTAAAAATTGGCGGTCATAACTTCTCGGGACTCAAATGGTCGCAAAACCACGGTTTCTCCTTGACCAAAAGACAGGGGCAATAAAATAACAGGAAATTGCCAAATATCATCATAGATTCCGAATTCTATCACTACTTCTTGCACTATTTTTTCCGCTTGTTGCAAAATATGCAATCGTGTTTTGGTTAAGTATCCTCGTTTTAATTGCATTTTTGTAGCCGCAACCTGACCAGGAGTAACATCTAAAACCACCCGGCTGAGGCCTGTGACTTTATTGGTGATTTGCGTAGATAGACGATCAAGCTCTGTCCAGCCGGTAAACTCTCCTTGCAACATTACCACCTGGCAATAAGACCTTTGATCTCCTTGCACACCTACGCTTTTTAAAGGCAAAATAGTAGGAATAAAATTATGACCGATTATTTCTGTTAATTTTTTATCAACTTTTTTCAAGTCCGGAGCTGGTGTTCCGTGAGAACATAAACAACGAATGGCTAGTCCCGGCCCAGGAAACGGCCAACGTTTTAAAAGAATATCGTCAAGTCCTAATTTTTGACCAATTTGACGCACCTCGTCTTTATAAAGATCTACCAAAGGCTCCACCACTAAACCTTTGTTAATCATCTCCAATACCTCATCCACGCGATTATGATGGGTTTTGATAGTGTCTGATGTTTTGGTGCCTCCGCTTTCAATAGTATCCGGATAAATCGTGCCCTGCCCCAATAACCATTCTTTTTCGTTAAGGAAGGCTTTTTTAAATTCCGCTTTTTGTACTGCTAAAAATGTCCGACCAATAATTTTTCGTTTTTCTTCCGGATCCACCACGCCTTCCACCGCTTGCAAAAATTGATCGCTGGCATTCACTATTTTTAAATTGTCAAAACCGGCTTTTGCCAAACTTTTTTTAACCGCCAATGATTCGTTAAGACGCATAAAACCATTATCAATATGCAAACCATAAACCCGCTGTTTACCCAATATTTTTTGAAGTAAAGCAAAGGCCACGCTGGAATCTACCCCGCCGGAAACCAAGAGAAAAACTTTTTTTTCACCCACTTGTTTTTTAATTTTCGCTTCTAATGCTTTTAAATACTCCGACATGCTCCAATTTTTTTCCGCGCGACAAATTTTAAAAACAAAA
>MHKJ01000059.1:24585-26988 GCA_001818355.1 Candidatus Kerfeldbacteria bacterium RIFOXYC2_FULL_38_9
AGTGTGGTGAACCTCCGGATGAAATTGCAGGCCGTAAAAATTTCTAGTTTCATCAGCCATAGCCGCTACCGGACAATCTGCGGTTTTGCCAATAATTTTAAAACCAGCCGGTACGGTTGTGACCGAGTCCCAATGACTCATCCAAACCTGCTCTTTGGTTTTTAATCCGAAAAATAATTTATTTTGATTCTGCAACGCAATCTCGGCACGACCGTATTCCCGATGATGAGCCGGGGTTACTTGGCCACCCAGATGATGCGCCATTAACTGGTGACCGTAGCACAAACCCAAAACAGGTATACCTAGTTTAAAAATTCCTGGATCATAAGATAACTTTTGTTCCACTACAGATTGCGGTCCGCCTGAAATAATGATGCCCCAAGCCTCATGCAAATCATGAGCATTAACATCAGTAGGGTAAATTTTCGCTGATACTCCCAAATGTCGTATGGCCCGCACAATCAAATGCATATACTGCGACCCAAAATCCAAAATAGCCAAATGTTTTTGTTGCATAATTTTAAGTATAGCAAACCGACTATCTTGTAACAATAGCACAACTCCCCTATAATCACAGCATGAAAAAGACTTTTTGGTTGGTTGTTATTTTGTCCTTTTGGCCATTTTTAGGAAAAGCACAAGAGCTTTTGCCACAGGCAGAGGGGGTTTTATATGAAAAAAATGAAGTCATAGTAAAATGGCAAGATCATTTAAACAAGCAAGATGCGCAATTTAAATTGGCGTATTCTTTAAAACAAAAAGAAGCCGGGAATTTACAAACAGCCCATCTGCGTCTGAAAAAAAATAATCAAAAACGTAATTTTTCTGTCATTTCTTCACCTGTTTTATCCACTTCCGAATTGATAGCACTTTTTCAAAAACTGCCAACCGTAAAATACGCGCATGAAAATTATATTTTTAAACTGCAAACTCAAAGCGTCGCTTGGGGCGTGAATAACACCAATGGGGTGAAGGCAAGGGCTGTCCAAACCGGCTCTGGTTTGACCGGAGCGGGAGTGGTGGTAGCGGTCATAGATTCCGGAGTGGATGAAAACCATGAAGATTTGAGCAATAATATTTGGTCGGCTCCTGATAATCGGTGCAATGTTTCCGGCGCATTTGTTGATTGTCCGTTTGGTGGTTATGATTTTGTCAACAACGATAATAATCCCGCTGATGACAACGGCCATGGCACGCACGTCGCCGGTATTATTGCGGCAGAAGATAACGATGTGGGGGTGATCGGCACAGCTCCTAATAGTAAAATAATGAATATTAAAATATTTGATGAGCATGGCAGTGGTGATTATGATGATTTAGTGGCCGGCATTGATTTTGCCATAAACAACGGCGCTCATGTGATCAATTTAAGTTTAAGCGCCTTTGCGGGCGGCGGCGTTTTTGTAGATTTACAAGATGCCTTAGATGAAGCTGAAACTAGCGGCATAACAGTAATCAGTGCATCTGGAAATTTTTCTACCAATGCTCCTACCATACCGGCTGTTTTTGACAAAGTACTAGCGGTGGGCGCGGTGCAAGAAAACACCACCCAAGATAATCCGGATGCTAATTATAATACTCGTTTAGCTTATTTTTCTAATTTTGGCAAAAACGATCTGGTTGCCCCGGGTGCGCGGATTATGAGCACCTGGCCCAATAATAATTATACTGAAAATAATGGCACATCTATGGCCGCTCCTCATGTGGCCGGAGTGGTGGCTTTATTGAAAGAAAAAAATCCCAATTTAACACCTGCCCAAATAAGATATATTTTAACCACTACGGCTACAGATCTGGGTGAAGTTGGTAGGGATGAAAAATTTGGCGCCGGATTGGTAAATGCTGAAACGGCAATTACTAAAACTGAAGATGGCGACACTAAAACTGTTTTATTATCAGCTAATTGGTCAAAAAATTCTGATCTCACCACTGTTGCCGCCGGTGACTATGTCACACCCACCGTATATTCTGCGGTTATTCCCGCCACTGGTACAAGCCAAGCCACTTTACTGGTACAAGCCAAAACCGCCAATGGCCTTCCTTTGTCTGGAGCAACTGTTAATTTAACAACTACCGCCGGCACTTTAAGCGCCAATACCGTTACTACCGATAACAACGGCTTGACAGAAGTGCAATTAACCTCAACAACTACTGCGCAAACAGCCGCTGTCACTGCCGAGCTCACCGTTAATAACGCCACTTCTACTTCGATAATCACTTTTGCCGACACTCTGCTTATTACCGATGCCGGACAGCCGCTAGCTCCGGGCAATCAAGGTTGGTTCTTTTATACGGCTTTGGATAACTTGGGCGTTTTTTGGAAAATGTCAGAAAAAACCTATGCTCAAGGAGAAACCAATATCAACCATTATGATAAAGTGGTGTGGCATACGGAACGTTATG
>MHKJ01000059.1:27079-29288 GCA_001818355.1 Candidatus Kerfeldbacteria bacterium RIFOXYC2_FULL_38_9
CCCAAGTTGGTGTTAATAATTTTTTAGGAACAGGAGCGGAAATTATTGACTACGGTACAGATGCAAACAACTATTATTATAGTGATGTGTTAAACGCGGTTGACGGCGGCACTGTTGAAGGTTATTATTGCTCTAATTTGGCAGAAAGCGCGGTGAGTGTCGATACCGGTTATAAATCTGTTTTTGTTGGTGTGGCCTTGGAACAAACTGATAAAAATAACCGTCAAGAAATTCTGGAAAACGGTTTGGCTTTTTTAAATAACGAAGAGCACAAGGGCGGTTCTTTTAGCACTCCGGCTGAATGTGACTCTAGCCAAGAAAGCAACGATGGCACGGCTATTGACCCTGATTTTGATGTTCTTCCGGCAGAAAATTTACCTGTTCCTAATGTTTCAGCTCAAAACAGCGATATGACCGACGCGGTTTTAACTGATTTAAAAATTGACAGTATTTCTGATACTGCTGTTCTAATCAGTTGGCAAACAAGCGAAGCGATTGACTCTTCTTTATTGTATGCGAGTAATTTGGAAAATAATATCACCGAAACCATGAGCTTGGGCACAAAACTAAACGGCACTATAGAAAATTTATCTCCTAATACCAGCTATACCCTAACTGTTTATGGCATATATAGCAACGGCAGTTTTACCAGCGCCGCCACCATCAATATTACCACCCTGCCTTCTGCCCCGAAAATTTCCCTGCTAAAAAAAGGACGTACCTGGTTTAAGGCAAAACTTGTTGATGCGCAAAATACCGGTTATAATTATACTCTAAAACTTAGCAATAAAAAGGGAACAGAGCTTACTACCGTTACTTTAGCCGAAGGAAAAAGCAGTAGGCGTTTTACCGGCCTTAATCCGGGAAAAACCTATAACTTGCAAGCTAATTTAAATTATCTAAATTCAGCTCAAGAAAAAATTGAAAGTGCCTGGTCGGATGTTTTAACTATTGCCACTTTTACCGATCGCGTGGTTAGACCCCGGGTGTTAACCGTTAAAAAACACCAAGTGCTCATTAAATGGCAAAAACCCCAAGGTAAAATTAAAAAATATACTCTTTCCTTGTGGCAAAAAATTGATAATAAATACCAAGCGGTGCGTTTAGAAAAACTGGAAAAAAAATTAAATAAACAACATAAGAGAAAATGGCTAAAACAATTAGCGGCCAATACCGATTATCGTTTAAAAATTCGCGCAATTTTTCAAAATTCCGATCATGGCCGTTGGTCAAAATATCAAAAATTTACTACTAAATAATCAATAATTAACTAAAAAAATGAAAAACACTAATATTCCAGAAGCATTATCATATGACGACGTTTTACTGATTCCGCAATATTCGGAAATTTTACCGGCTGACGCAGACCTCTCCGTTACACTGGGACATTTAAAATTAACCGTCCCTTTTTTAAGTGCGGCCATGGACACGGTGACAGAAAGCGCGATGGCGATTACTTTGGCGCGCGCGGGAGCACTGGGAGTTATTCATAAAAACATGAGCGCCGATCAGCAAGCTAAAGAAGTGGCGCTGGTTGTTAAAGAAAAATTACCTACCGGAGCGGCAATATCGGTGGGTGCTGAACAATTTAGACGAGCTAAACAATTAGTAAAAGCCGGCGCACAATTATTAGTAGTGGATTCCGCTCATGGACATTCCAAAGGGGTTTTAGATCAAGTGCGTCTTTTAAAAAAAACTTTTAAAAAATATGTTACTGTTGTGGGCGGAAATGTGGCTACGGCGCTGGGGGCACACGCCTTGTTTACAGCCGGCGCGGATGTGGTAAAAGTCGGCATCGGTCCCGGCTCCATTTGTACCACGCGCATTGTCGCCGGTATTGGCGTACCTCAATTTACGGCCGTACAAGAATGCGCTAAAGAAGCTAAAAAAATTAAACGGCAGATTATTGCTGATGGGGGCATTAAATATTCCGGTGATGTAACTAAGGCTCTGGCCGCCGGCAGTGCGGCCGTAATGATTGGCAGTATGTTTGCCGGCACAGATGAAGCTCCGGGAAAAATTGTTTTACATCACGGTCAAAAAATGAAAATATATCGCGGTATGGGATCAGTAGAAGCTATGGAAAAAGGATCTAAAGATCGCTACGGTCAAAAAGAGGTACATCATAAAAAAAAGTTAGTGCCGGAAGGAGTGGTGGGTTATACTCTTTATAAAGGACCGGTAAACACAATTTTATTCCAATTGGCAG
>MHKJ01000059.1:29304-31670 GCA_001818355.1 Candidatus Kerfeldbacteria bacterium RIFOXYC2_FULL_38_9
CTCATAGAATCGCATCCCCATGATTTAGCTGATAAAAAAAGCACTGTCAATTATCAATAAACTATTTATGATTGAGCTTTTTCCGCATTTGCCAAAGTAAATTGCTGATATACGGCCGTCGCGCTTCACCGCTAGCAATAATGAGCAATTTCATAATTTTTAAATCACGCGCATCCGTAAACAATAAAATAAGCATTTCCCGAATAAAATTAGTGTCCAAAGTAACGTAATTATCTGTGCCAATACCCAGGCGTACTCCTTTTTTCTCCCACCAAGAAAAAGGGTGGTCTTTATAATCCTGAAGATAACGAGTAAGGCGTAAATTAGAAGAAGAGAGCGCGGTTAAAGTAACCTCTTTGTTAATCATCCGGTTTAAAACATCGTGCTGATAATGCTCTATCTCGCGGGCGGTGTGAAATTTTATTTTGGTAAACTGAATTTTTTCTTTGGGGGTTAATGGCAGGCCTTGTAATAATTTATCACGCACTGCAGTAAACTCGTTCCATTCCATATCCATCAATTCATTATATTCCAAAGAGCCTTCTCGTACTCCTTCTTTTTTGCCATTCCAGTGCAGTATTCTTTGATACATGCTGTGGAAATAATAATTGGGATTGATACCTAAGCTCAAACCATGCTCCAAAGTATCAATGTGCCAAATATTCATGGCGTTATCAACTGCTTGGATGCCGCGGCGCAAGGTGTCCCAAATTTCTCCGTGATGACTGCGAATGTAAAAACCCTTAAATTGCAGTTTGCGGAAAGCCCGTTTCATGCTTAAAAAATGACGTTTAGTGCAAAAACCCCTTTCATTACCCACCGTATCAATCTCGTTTAAATGGGCTTGCAGTTGAGGATATTTTTCCAATAATCCTAAAATAAGCTCTACTTGACTTTCCACATCTTGCGTTTTATTGGCAAAACGAGCGGTATCATAATAATCCTCTTCTTTCCGAAAAGAAGGGGCTAAGATAAAATCAAAATCTTTGTGTTGGGTTTTAAATTTACTAAATCCGGAAAACAATCCCAACACCACATCTTCGGCAGAAACGGTTTCTCCGGAGGTAATTTGTTCGGCCGCTTTCTGAGTACTGTTTTTACGAGAAAGTGTAAATTTTAATCTTAGGTGACCAACATGATAATTAGTATATAAATCATTAGCCAAAAAATAGGCCGCGTCCGCATAGGCTTTTTTGGAAGTTAAAACTAATTTAGTGAGCATCAACTTTTCCAAATAACGACTGAAGTGCTCATTTTTATTCATGCGCAACAATTTGTTAATTGCAGACACTGAAGAAAGATTAGCCGCTTCTTGACCGTAAACCGTCTCTATTTGTTTTTTTAAAGCGTTGCCCCGAACGCCTTGAAGAATCTTTTGCAGACGAGGGTAAACAAATTTTGCGCCTAAAGAACCGGTTAAATGAATATGTTCATCACGATATCTTAAGGGAAAATTTTGAAAAAAATTAGCACAAGCCTGCGCCACGGGATGGTTTAATAAAATCTCCATATCGGTTGCGTTGCGGTGAAAAGCGAATAACAACTTTTTAAATTCAACAAATAATTTTAAACTTTGAGGGTCTTCTTTTTGGATCTCCTCGGAACTAATCAACAAATCCAGAGAATCTTCCAGACTGATGGCGTTGGTTTCGCTGATAATTTTGGTTAAGTGAATAGTCAAATTATCAATAATTTTCTTATTGATTTTTTTGGTCATCATAAAAACTTTTTTATTTTTTTCTGCCGGCAAATCCTGTACCTACCGGTATCAATTTACCAATAATAACGTTTTCTTTCAAGCCCAACAGTTGATCGACTTTTCCGGAAACAGCGGCATCAATCAAAATTTTAGCGGTTTCTTGAAAAGAAGCGGCAGATAAGAAAGAATCTACTGACAAAGAAGCTTTGGTGATGCCTAAAAGTACTGGTTCTACTGTAGCCGATTTTCCTTTTTGTTCTTTAGCTTTATCGTTGGCCAAGCTTAATCTGGTTTTAGAAACCAAATCACCAACGACCAAGTCCGTATCCCTGGCATCCAAGACTCGGCCCAAAGCAAACATCTGCTTGATAATCACCTCGATGTGTTTATCATTAAGCTTTTGACCTTGGGAAGAATAAATATACTGAATCTCTTTAATAATGTATTTCTGTACCGCTTCTATGCCTTGCAAGGTAAAGAGTTCGTATAAATCCAAACTACCCTCGGTTAACTGTTGGCCAGAGGTAACCAGATCGTCTTTTTTAACCCACACCCCATAACCGATTGGCACTTCATACTCTCTCACCTGTTCTTCGGTACCAAATAAATTAATGTGGGTTTTTTCCACCCTCACCGTGCCGCTAATACGGGCTTTGATAGCTTCTCC
>MHKJ01000060.1:0-4692 GCA_001818355.1 Candidatus Kerfeldbacteria bacterium RIFOXYC2_FULL_38_9
AGCTTAAGGGAATTTGAGCCAAGGTTTCCGGAGGATAAGTCGCTATCGCCTCAAAAAAAACAACTGTTCACGATAATAACGATGATTTTTCATATCCTGATAAATACCATTAAAATTAAAATAAAACGCCCTTAAAAAACTTTGGGACGTCTTAAATATAAAGATAGCACAGTTTGAAAACTTCACCAACCGAAACTTGTCAACAGGTTTTTTTAGCCGTCTTGCAAAACGCCAATAAACTATTCTTTTTGTAAATGTAAAGTTTCAACTGCGCGATTACCAACAAAATCAACTGCCATAACTTGCAAATACAAATCTCCAACTGGGTAGGCTGATATATTTTGTGAAACCGACAAAGGCAAATTAACTACTGCCGCAGAGGTGGCAATGGTCTGCCAATTTCTTTGATCGTGACTAAGGCTTACCACCGTTTGTTGCACTCCTTCGCCTGCATCAAAAACACGCAAAGGAAATTTCAACTCATCATCAACAATTTGATCTGGTAATAATTTTCTAATATCAACATCAGGCGCCAAAACATCTCTGGCTAAATTTTTCTGAATAAACTTTTGCGGTTTATACCATTGATATTTGATGTTTTTTTTAGCAACATGGCCGGCATATTTCCACGTTCCATTATAAGGTTGCTTGGAGATGCCAAAATGTAAATGCGGAATCCAACCGCCGTTATTTTTACTGTTCCCTAAAAATCCAATAACCTCGCCTTGTTTTACTTTTTGTCCTGGAACAACCACGTTTTTATTAGGATTCAAGTGTCCATATTCAGACACAATCTCTGTGCCGTCAGCTCTTTCGTGTTGAATTAAAACCACTAAACCAAAAGAGGTGCGTTCTTGCGCCTCGGCTACTGTGCCGTTGGCAATGGCAAAAACCGGAGCATTGGCGCCCAAAACAGATCCGGCGTCTATTCCAATGTGATATAGCCCTCCGGGCAATGCCTGTCCGTGTTTGGTGGTAACGTTATCGCTAATCGGTAAAGGCCAAACATAAGTTTCCCGCTCCATGCCAAAAACCGCGCCCCCCGGAATCAAAACCAGCATCAAAGCGAGAAAAAAATATCTAATCATTAAATAAAATAATTTAAAAACTAATAATCAATACTGCCTAAAAGAACATCAACCACCACAATACCCTTGGGCGATAAAGAAGAAATTAACTCATGATGAATGCGACGCTCAATTTCCGCGCGACGAGCGGAAAAAAAATCGTTGGCGGAATATTCAGCCGACACGGTGCGCACCCTGGAACGAACAGTGGGACGAATAATTTTTTCAATGTAATCGTCGCCAATATGCTCCCATAATTGAGTGGCGTTATCCGGATCAATATGAAATAAAACCGTCATTTCAATAATTACATTTTGTCCGTCGTTAGTGGCAGAAATTATTTCCATATCTCCCAACTCGGTCTGCACCGGATCAAAACCTTTGCGCAGTCGATATTCTTGCACCTGAGTATTAAATAACTTGGCTTTGTGCCAAAAAGGAATTTTCAAATGTAAGCCTGGTCGTAAAATTTTTAACAAAACACCCTTGCTGTGACTGTAAATACAACCCACATACCCGGGTGGTACCGAAACAAACATGCCAAACAAGATGTCTTCTACCGCAATTGATACTATTAGTTTATCCATAATAAATAAAGATTATTCTCCGCCGATATAAGAATTAATATTGGCTTTTAAATTTTCGTCTTTCACAAACAGACGAATGATAATGGTTTTAATGCCCCTCACTAACAAAGAAAAGAGTACTGAGGCCGCAATAAATATGGCTTTGGCCGAGGGTAATAAAAGAGTGGCAAAATAAGTGACCAGGGGCAACACAAACAGCATAGCTTTCTCTAAGGAGGTGGCGTCTGCTTTTTTCTTGACCCTCTGAATAGCCTGATGAAAGAATACCATAAATGCCACGAACAAGGAAGCGGTGTTATTGGGCACGATCAAATTTATTTTTTCTAAAAAATAAGGATCAATTACTCCGGGATCAGGCATAAAATCATATAACTGATTATGGCCGACCAATTGTAAACCGGAAGCAAAAATTTTATACAAAATCACTAAAAAGAAAATCTGAAAAACAATAGAAAAAAAATTGGAAAAAACGTTGACTTTATTATCTTGTAAAAGCTCTTTAATGGCGGAGCGTTGTTTTTCCAAATCATATCTATATCTTTTTTTAATAACCTCAATTACCGGTTCCAGTTGCGTTAAACGATATTCTGAACGAGCACCCCTGAAAGACAAAGGCAAAAGAGCAATACGGATAAAAAAAGCCAAAAAAATAACAGCCAAACCAAGATCGGGGCCTGGAGAAGCGCTATAAAACAAAATCAATAAATTATATAAAGGCTTATATAATAACTGATACCAAATAAAGGTAAACATGTTTATAGTATACCTTAAATTCCCCAAAAAATCAAGCGCAGGGACATTACAACCCCTTCTTGCAAGAAAACTTGGTACGAAAAAGTTATTCAAATTTCCTTTTTGTGAACAACCCCCCACCGGGAACGCTGATTTCGTATTGCCACCCGATGAAAGCTTAATCGATACTGCGCATTAAAATAGTGGAGACGTTCATGCACAAATGCTCGTGCGTGGGATTGATATGCTAAAAAATGTGCACGTTCTTTTTCTGTTAAACGCCTTTTTCGTTTTCTCCATTGTATTCGAAATAAATACGCACCAATTGAAGTATACCGTATTGCTTGTTCAAAATAAATATGTTTTACTGATCAATATGGCAGAATCAATGAATGAAAAAAAACAAAATAGTACAAAATGGGGAGACACTCTTGTTCAATTAGAATGCGTACCGAAAACGGATCACCCCAATGAATTGATGGTCACTTTGCGAAACAATGCTGGTCATACAGTAGATTTATCTTTTTTGTTACCAAAAGGCTACCGTTTTATATTTGGAAATCATTTTTCTCACCAAGGAATGTCGCTTGAAGAAAATGGAAATGTTGTAGAAATACCAAGAGATGTATATAAAAGAAATAAAAAAGGTGCATTATTATCCTTGCTTCACGAAATCGGACATATCCATGCCGGGAAACATGTTGATAGTGTGTCAATAATTGAAGAAATGATCATGGACACAGCAAAGAGTATGGGGAAAATGAGTCACGCAATGATTAAAAAAGGATACGAAGAAACAGGCGAAGTAGTATTACGTGATCCAACTACTGGCAATATACTGGATCGTATTAATATACGGAATTGGTCGTTTATTCCAAAATGGTTATATGAATCTTATGGAAAACGTGTGGCTGAAATAGAACGTGCTCCATGGGCATGGGCGCTTATGCAAGCCCGAAAACTTCAAGACGCGGACTTCGATGTTTTGTCTGAATTCGAATCTTTTTCTGATATGCAAAAATATAT
Organism: Candidatus Kerfeldbacteria bacterium RIFOXYC2_FULL_38_9; assembly: GCA_001818355.1. Classification (GTDB taxonomy): domain Bacteria; phylum Patescibacteriota; class Patescibacteriia; order UBA9570; family XYC2-FULL-38-9; genus XYC2-FULL-38-9. The sequence continues at coordinate 3,413 of MHKJ01000060.1, forward strand.
TAGTACATCATTAGAAACGTATGACGTAGCATTGCTTACACAGTTTGGAGAGAAAAAAAATCGTTTGCCTTATACTAAAAGACATCTAAAAAATTTAAAATAAGGAAACGTTATAAAAACGGAGTGGTCAGTATTCAATCAAGAATAAACTGGATTGCACAAAAGCTGAACGATATAACGTAGATTTGGTTTTTAGAATACGAGCAGAACGCACTTTAACTCTTAAAGGCGTATGCAAATATTGATCTGCGACTGTGATGGCTCTTTTCTGCAATTTTTTCTTGGCCTTCATTTTGAAAGAAGATTTTTTTTGCCATTTTTCTTTTTGGCCAAGTTGGAAGTCAATTTGCTGGCCTGTTTCATCCACTACCTGAATAACGGCTTTTAGTTTTTTTCTGTTTTTTGGCTGATTAAAACTGACTTTAAAATACCCCTCACCATTTTCCTTAACGGTTTTTTGGAAAATTCTTAAATTACTAGGCAATTGCGGTCTGGTGCGTACTGATTGATAGCTTGTCCAATCGCTGAATAATTCTCCATCAAGCGCCCGCACTCGTACTCGGTAAAGAGTATTGGCTTTTTGCTTAACTATTTTCTTTTGATTTTTGGTAACCGTATAAGTTGCCAAAGGGGTGGTGCTGTGTGCGTCTTGATATAATTCTACTTCATAAGCATCAGCGTTTTCCACGGCTTTCCATTTTACCGTGAAAGATTTGGCTTGACGGCTATTTTTCAAAATCCGCAAATTGGTAGGCTGATCTGGCGTAGTCGCGTCTAAATTATCCTCGGCCGCATTACGGACAGAAGTGGTGATGGCAAAAGTACCAAAACCGGTTACGTTGGCGGTGATGGTGTGGGCGCTAGCGTTCACTACCGCACCGGTTACGTCTTGCCAGGCCAAACCATCGTAAATTGCCATGGTGATGTCTTCCGCTGTCACGTTAAAGGCCGCTAACTGAGATTCTGTGTAAGGAAGGGTGACGGCTACTGATCCGGAAAATTTACCAACTGTGGAATTATTCCCATCAAGCGCCTCGGCTTCATAAGCATAGGATAAAACTTGATGCGTGTTGGTACTGGGAACCTCGGCGGTTGGTGTAATAATAACCGTCATGGTATCTGCGGAATTCTTCAACGAGTAAGCGCTCATGCGGAAAGAGGCGTTATCAGAAAAATTGATTACTTGCTGATTGGCAGAGCTAAACTGTTTTCTTTGTTGTGCCGGCAAATCGTTGGTGGCGGCGGTGGTGGTGCGACCTTTGGCGCTCAAACTGGCCTGG
>MHKJ01000060.1:4713-5586 GCA_001818355.1 Candidatus Kerfeldbacteria bacterium RIFOXYC2_FULL_38_9
AACTTTGATTTTCGGTTTCATCATCATAATTAGCCCGAACATACCAAGTGGTGCCTGCGCCTTCGTAATAAACATTTAAAGTGTAATTGCCGTTATCATCAGTTTCCGCATAATCAGTTAGCCCGTCTTCATTCCAGGTGGTGATCAAGGCTCCTGTTGCAGTTTCACCGTTTATTGTAACTGTGCCAAAAATTGTAGCGTTTGGCTCAAGCGCTGTAAAATTAACCGCAACTTCCTGAGCAGGATTGGCGGTAAACGCCTGCGCTTTAGGATTTAGGTAAGCAGATCCTGTTGGTACGGACACGTAGGCTATATAATCGTCTTGCGGTAAATTGAAAGAATAACCGCCGTTGTCATCAGTTGTAGTTTGGTCTGATATTCTGGAAGAAGCCGCCACTACTGTCGCTCCGGCAATACCGTTGCCAGTAGGATCCGCAACTGTGCCGGAAACACCAGCATCGGCTGTTACCACTTCGAAATTAACTGTGGCGGTACCACCGCTTTCAATATCAACAATGTTGTCTGTAGCTGGTAAAGCATACAATCCAAAATCTTCGGGAATACGATAATTAACAGTCCAATTTCCAGCGGCAATGGGAAGACTGTAAGACGAACCATCGGCAGTGGTACAAGCAAAACCATAAACTCCGTTATCCGCACAAACTTCAGCAAAAAATCCAGCAACCGAAGTTATCCCGGTAATTTCTCCGGAAATAGTAGCGTCATTAGGTAATACATAAATAGCGGCTGTGTCTACAGTGGCTCCAGCATCCACTTCAATGACGGAAATATTGGGCGTTACACCGGTTTGGTCTCCGGTGCCCACTACTGTGAAATTACTAAACGGATCTAAGAAAGCCATTAACTGATAGC
>MHKJ01000060.1:5618-9987 GCA_001818355.1 Candidatus Kerfeldbacteria bacterium RIFOXYC2_FULL_38_9
CCCATAAAGCACTGGCGTAATGATCGCCGGTGATTCCGCCATTACCAGTGGATACGGTAACAAAACCGTTAACTCCTGTTACCACTTCGCCGGCGCGCTCACTGCCGCTACCATAACGCACTCGGCCACTTAAAACAGCATCCGCCACCAAGAATTGAAAAGTATCTACTTGTACTGAAGCATTGGCCACGGCATCAACTTTTAAAGTTCCTTGTAAAGAAACATATTTAATGCCTGTGCCACCGGCGCTGGCAGAACCGGTGCCATTAACCGCCACCTGGCTGACATTATAAGACATCATATGGCCATCTCCGGAACCACTACCCGTACCAGAATCATAGCCTCCGCTGACATCACTGCCATCGCTGGTACAATTATCCGCATTAGTGCCGGAAGGATAAGCCTGTACATACCAGTTGCCAGCTGTAGTTTGAATAGAAAAATTCCCATCTTGATCAGTTTCAGTATCAAACCAACCCCCATAACCTTCTTGATAGCCCCAAACATATTGACACCCCAAACCATTACCATCCGGATCGACCACTTTTCCGGTAATAGTGGCATTTTTATCCAAAAACTGTACCGTCACCTCTTTGACAGCATTAGCTCCCACGGTTACTAACTGCTTGCCGGGTGAACCTTGTGCACAATTATTATTATAAGCAAAAACATCTAATTGATAAGTTCCTTTGGGTACGGCAATAGAAGCTGTGCCGTTGCTAACTTCTTGCCAGGCTCCTAAAGATTGATTATAAACTCCTACGCCGGCGCCAGTAGACAACAAACCACCGCCACAACCAGTGGCATTGTAAACCGCAACATCAATCATCGAATTAGCCTTCAAACCGACTAAAGTGCCAAGGTCTTTTTCTGCTCCATTATTATCCGTAAAAGAAGCGGAATAAGTTTCAGTAAAATAATTACTGCGGGAGCTATAATCATAAGAAGCTTCTTGAAAGAAAATTTTATAATTGCCGGCGCCAACCATTTGCTCTACATTGCCATCGCTGTCTGATTGACCCCAAAACCAATTTGTGCCGGCGTTGTCCCAGCCATAATAATAAGAAGCTACCGCTTGGCCATTTTCATCCACGGTTTTGGCAATAATATTATTATTAGCCGTTTGCAGTTGAATGGCTACAGTAGCGGGTGTTATATCAGCCGTAAACTGTTGTGGCGCGGGCATGACATACATGGCGTTCGCATTATTGCTGTCATAACCAACAAAATCAACTTTGGCAAAATAAGTACCAGCGTCTACGCTAAATTTAGCTTGACCATTGCGAGTCCAGCCCCATTGCCAAACAGAATAATCAGAATTATAAACATAAACCGAAGACCAATCCGGCACAGCCCCACCGCTAGGGTTGGTAACACTTACCGTCACATTAGGTGTTGCCAGTTGAATAGGATTGGGTAAACCGGTGGTAGCGGTACCGTCAAAAGTAAAAGTAATTTTATCGGGCGCGACATAAGTGCCGGAATATTGCGTACCGTCAATATTGAATTCCATATAATAAGTGCCAGCTGTGGCCAAGGCTAAACTAATGGTGCCGTTCTCATCAGTTTCAAACCAATCATAATAATTCCAATTATCCCCGTAAACCCAACCCCAAGCGTATTGTACTGGGGTACCGTCTGGCAATTCCAAAGTCGTAGAAACATTAGGCGCTAACATGTAATAAATTTGAGTGCCAACAATCGGTTGACCGGCAGTAAAAGTTAAAGCGGCGGAGGCTGGAACTTTTAAATCCAATTCTCCCCAATAAGAAAAAGAAACAGTGCAAGTTCCGGAAAAATTTCCGGCAATTTGAAAAGAACCGTCTGCTCCGGTATTAGTATAAGCCGAGCTTCCATTATTACACCAAAGATTTACATCAACTCCGGGCACGCCCGTTTCATCATTAGGATTTAAAACTTGTCCTGGTAAAGCAATAGTACCAACAATAATGGCATTGGAAGTAAAATTATAATAATTCCAAGAGCTATCCATAAAGCCACCGTAGAGACTGTAAGTACCGTCTGTAGCTAAATTCTGAATGCCGGAAATTACCAAAACTATGGAATCACCTAAACTATAATCTTGATTTAAAACAATATTTACATAACCATAATCACTTGCCGTCATGGCGCCGTTGCCTGAAGATAAAGAGGCCGTGCTGGCATCAAAATACTCTACCGGATTAGTGGTCCAGCTGGCCGGTAAATATAAATCTAAAGAAGTGCCGGCAGGTATATCAGCTGGTGCGCTAAAACTAACTGTCCAATCTGAAACAGCGCCGGCAATAGTGCTGGTAGCATCAACATCCAAGGCGATACTGCTGGCCTGAGCCGGAGTTGCCAATCCCCAAAAAGCAAAAACCGCTAATAATAAAACACTAACTCTGGCTAAGAATTTTGATAAAATTTGCATAATTTTCCTCCTTAAATTATTTATTTTATTTTTTAAGACTATTTATCTGGATAATATCAATTTTTTAAAAGAAAGGCAAAAACCAGACACTAATTTTGGTTACTTTGCTTTGACTATGTTTTGACTAAGGACATTTCTTGCGCGGCCAGGAAATTGTGATTTAACAAATTTTTGATTTTTTGTTTTTGCTCCGGCGAAATAATATCCAAGGATGAGGTATTGAGTGTACTAAATAATTGTTCTATGGCCGTCTTGATTTGTGATGTTTCCGGCAGAGAAGAGCGTTGGTTTAAAAAATAGTCCGCCACGGCTTCCAAACGCAATAACATAAAAGCATAACGCAATTTTAGTTCTTCCGTGTTGGTATTTTTACGACTAACCTCCATTGCTACTTGCGCAAAAGCGTGAAAAGAATACTCTGCTGTGGTCAGGCGTTTTGGTAAATCAAAAACCAACGGATCAGTAGTACCGTAATCATGTAACATTTTTATACCCAAGCTATCTATTATTACCTCGCCACATCCTAAAGAAATCATTTCCCTAGCTACTGCTCGCGCTGTTTCGGAAAAAGATCGCGCTAAATCTTGTATAGTTTCTTTTTGTTGTGCTACCTGCGTTTCCACCAACCGATTTAATTCTTCATTAACTAAATGAGCAATTTCATGTGCTGTCACATAATCTACCATTTTTATTCTTTGCCCTAACATTTCCACATTTTCGCCCATTTGTAAAATTATCTGGTCCCAATCATATCGCTGTTCTAGGCTTAATTGCGGCCGTAATTCTAATCTTGGTGCTAAAGACAAGGAGGATGATAAAGAAACAGAACCGATGATATCTGTTTCTCCCATTTGAGCCAAACTTTTCAAAGCTGGCAAATCTAAACCGGTTTCCAGAGCGCATAAACTACGTAAATACTCCATCTTTTCTTCCACCAAAGCGCGTAAATGTTCTATTTGCAAATTAGTGCGCGCTTGTTCTTTGTCTGCTTGAGCCTCTATTTCATTCTGAGCAGACTCCACTTGTTGAGTTTGTTGTTCTTTTGCTAACAAATTGTCATACAAACTTTGAAAACGGATGATAGCTTGAGTCAACAGTTCATTTAATTGCGAAAAAACCCGAGCGTGTTTTCGCCAAACAACATCTGCTTGATATTCTAAAAACCTCTGGTCCATCTGTTTGAATTTTCCTAAACATCGCGATGCTGTTTCACTATTGTTATATACTTGCGATGTCATTTCGTCATTAAAATATGTCTGACAAACACGGTAAGCGTTGGTTTCTATAAATTGATCTATTTGCGCAAGCATTGCTGTTTCGCGTTCTGCCAATTTATTCGTTAGCGACGCAATTTGTGAATCTTGAGCATCCGGATCTAAAGCAGACAACCTTAAAATAAAGTAGCTTATAGTACTTAAACTTAATCTTCTTTGCGCAATAGAAAAACAACCCCACTGTGCTGGTTGATCATTAAATAATAAAGACGGGTAATCAGGCACTGTAAAGAGCAGAGGTTGTTGCGATATTTCTTCACTTTCTTTAATGATTCGCCCTCTTTGTTCTTGTTTGATGTCAGCTTGTGTTTGAATGGCTTTTTGAGCCTCTTGAGCCTGTTGCTCTTGAGTTTGTTTTGCTTGTTCTTGCCGATAATTTTCATAAGCTGTTAGTAATTCTGGACACTCGCGAGCGGCGATTGTAAAATTATTCCAATTACTCTGAAGTGCTTTTAGCGACCATGCACCAAGCTGATCTTTTTGTGTTAATTGCATATAATAACGAAACTGTTTGTTTAAAAACTCTCGGTGGTTTGTAAAAAGATCATTAACACACCATTTTTGCACCGCAGGCGTAAAAGACGTTAAATACATTGCCCAAGCATAATTGCTACGAGTGATCATTATTGCTGTTTTGGTTAATATCTCTTCTGCTTTTTCTGGTTCGGCGTCTAATTTCTTA
>MHKJ01000060.1:9997-15123 GCA_001818355.1 Candidatus Kerfeldbacteria bacterium RIFOXYC2_FULL_38_9
AAATAGACGGTAAAATCAATGAGCTTACTTGTTCAGGGCTTTGTACTGCCAAACGCAAAGCTGTGCGCATAATGACTGCCGGCGTATTACCTATGGCATTTTGTTTTTCTCTTTCCGCTATCTGAGCTAATTCCAAAAGCACAGCCGCGACTAAAAGATGTGCTTTTTTTTGATCCGGATTAGCCATGCCCGCCCTACTTAAACTATTCAGATATTTTTCATTCAATGGCTTAGACGAATCTAAACGATCAGCCACATGAGCACGCAAGACATTCATGCTCTTACCTGCCGGCGTTCTTGGATCATCTTGTTTTTCAGCCACGAAATCACCCAAAATTTGTTTTAGCTCTAAAATTTCCATATTTGCTAAAACGATTTCTGGCGAGTGCTCGGCTGTGCTTGGTAAATATCTTTCTTGCATATTATACTAATTTTATCAAAAAAATTGACTTTAATCAAGGCTATCACATCAATGCATTGACAATCAATGCATTGTCTTGACAGTAAAAATAAATAAAGTTATGCTCCTAAGTCATCATAAAAGATGATGTTCACTAAAACAATATGCCCAAAAGAACTAAAGAACAACAAATTTTAGCCTTACTTAAGCAAAGTTCCTCAATTTTGATCTGCTTACCGCAACATCCTAGCACAGATGCTATTGCCTCTGGTTTGGGGCTTTTGGCGGTGGTGGAAAAAATGGCCAAAAAAGGCAAAGTGGTTTCAGCTGATTTTCAACTGCCGGCCAACCATTCTTTTTTACCAAAAAGTCACGAAATTTTTGACGACTTAACCAGTTTAAGAAAATTTATTATTTCCATTGATATTTCTAAAACTAGTATTGAAGAAATGTCCTATAATATTGAAGGTGACAAAGCGAAAATTTACGTCGCGCCCAAAGATGGTATGTTTACGGAAAACGACGTACATACGGAAATGGGCGATTATGCTTTTGATTTAGCCATTACTGTTGATGGCCATGATTTGGAAAATCTAGGAAGAATTTATGAACAAAATGTCGATTTTTTTTATCACACTCCTATTATTAACATTGATCATAGTCCGGAAAATACCCATTTTGGACAGGTAAACATGATAAATGTTACCGCCACTTCCACTTCAGAAATAATTTTTGAACTGGTGCAAGATTGGGGACACGATATTTTAGATGAATACATTGCCACCAATCTTTTAACCGGCATGATTAGTAAAACCAAAAGTTTTCAGTCCGGCTCGGTTACTCCGCGTTCGTTAGCGATTGCTTCGCATCTTATTTCGCAGGGCGCGCGTCGAGAAGAAATTGTAAAACATCTTTATCAATCCAAACAAGTGTCCACTTTAAAACTGTGGGGACGCGCTTTGTCTAAATTGCAAGCCGACATTGAACACAAAATAGTTTGGTCTATTTTAACCCAAGAAGATTTTACCCAAACTCAAACTAAGGAAAAAGATCTGCCGGATGTTATTGATGAACTCATCATCAACACCCCGGAAGCGCGTAATGTTTTTATGCTTTACACGGACTTCGGCACAGAAATAAAAGGCTTAATCAGTACCGCTCCCTACTTAAACGCCTTGGAGTTATTTGCTGATCTAAACCCACAAGGCACAGATCATTTTGTCCGCTTTACGCAAAAAAATCGCTCTCTTAAAGAATTGGAAGAAATAATTCTCAATCGTTTACGTCAGGCCGTGCGTGGAAGATAATTTTTTGGTATACTTGATAGTATGCCACAACCATCAAACTCTTTTGGATCAATCGACGATCTCTTAAAACCAAAAACTCCGGAAGCGCCTACCGATCAATTAAATTACGATCATAAAAAATATGATCCTTTGGCAGATGAATCTGCTTCTCGTTCGGAAAAAGCCAAGGCTAGTTTGGCGGAAAAAATGGAGGAATTTAATTTGGAAACCCAAGAAAAAAACGTTAGCGATAAAGCTTTAATTTTAGGTTTTCCTTATATTGATTTAACAGCCTTTCCTATTGGTCCGGAAATTTTGGCGGAAATTCCGGAAACAGAAGCGCGCACCCACCAAATTTTGCCATTTTTTCGTTTAGAAAATCAAATTCGTTTGGCTTGTGTTGACCCTGATGAACCGGCCATTCATGATATTGTCAATCGTTTACAACAAGAACATGAAGGAGCGCATATCAAAATTTACTTAATTTCCAAACACAGTTTTGAAAATGCGGCCAAACTTTATAAAAATGTAGCCAAGGTGAAAAAGGTGGAATACGGCGTAAAAATTACGGCGGAAAAATTACAACAATACCAAACGGAAATTACTTCTTATAAACTTCTGCAACAAAAAATTCTTAAAGCCAACATGACTGAAGCTTTTGCCATGATTATTTCTTTGTCTATGAATATGCGTAGTTCAGATGTGCACATTGAGGCTGAAGAAATTGAAGCGTTAATTCGATTTCGGATCGACGGCGTGTTAAAAGAGGTGGCACGGTTTCCTTTAAATATTTTGCAACACTTGGTTAATCGCATTAAAATTATCGCCGGTTTAAAAATCAATGTTAATGATGTGCCCCAAGACGGACGCATTGTGATTAAAATGGGGGTCTTGGCAGACGGCAGTGAAGATGAGCTGGATTTGCGTGTTTCCACTCTACCCTCGGCCTATGGCGAAAGCGTGGTGTTTCGTTTATTACGATCTTCTTCCGTGGGGTTTTCTTTTGAACAACTGGGAATGCGCACGCGCACTTTGGAAATTTTGAAAACCGAAATGGCTAAACCCAATGGCATGATTATTACCACCGGCCCCACCGGCAGCGGTAAAACCACTACGCTCTACGCTATTTTAAACAAACTCAATAATTCGGAAAATAAAATCATCACCTTGGAAAATCCGATTGAGTATAAATTAAAAGGCATTGTGCAAAGTCAAATTGATCACGCGCGCGGATATACTTTTGTTAAAGGCTTGCGGTCTATTTTGCGCCAAGACCCGGATATTGTGATGGTAGGTGAAATTCGTGATCGAGAAACGGCGCAGACTGCTATTGACGCGGCTCTGACCGGCCACTTAATGCTTTCTACCATTCATACCAACGATGCTTCCGGCGTTATTCCCCGTTTTTTAGGAATGGGCATTAACGGTATTTTTCTAGCCCCCGCTTTAAACGCGGTGATTGGGCAACGGCTGGTGCGCAGGCTTTGTAAAAACTGCCAACAAGAATATACCCCTCAACACGAACAACTGACCAAAGTCAACGAATGGTTGGCAAAAATTCCGGAAAATGCCGGAGAAAAAAAGATCGATCCCAGCCAAATTAAATGGTATAAAAGCACAGGGTGTTCCAAGTGTGACAACAGCGGCTACCAAGGACGGGTGGGTATTTACGAGGCTTTTACTGTAGGGTCAAAAATTGAAGCTCAAATTTTATCCGGTAAAGTTTCTGAATTTCAAATGAAAGATATTTTACATGATGCCGGCATGCTAACCATGGGTCAAGACGGGATTTTAAAAGCCGCTGAAGGCCTAACCACGCTTGACGAAGTCTTCCGCGTCGCAAAGGAATAATTATATCTCCTTTTGATAACACTCTTCACAATAGATAGTTTCCGGACGATCTGGAGCATAAGTAGTTTCAAATTCATTTTTACAACCATCATTCATACACTTGCGGTGCCATAATTTACGCGGATTGCGCAAGCTCATGCGCGCCATATAGCGACAATCAGGACATAAACGGGGAATTGGCAGTTTTTGCCTCTGATAAAATTCAAATTCTTTTTTGGTAACTTTATAATTTTTTTGACACTTGGTGCACTCTAGCGCTTCTTTAATAATCTCGGCATTTACCTCTTGAATATTATCTGGAATTTGTTCCCAGGTTTTAGTTGTTTTACCAATACTACCTGTCCGTCCATCATGCCAGCGAAAACCTACTGCTACTGCTTCATCTTTAGTCAGCGGCAGATAGTACGGCGCTACAGTTTCGTTATAACCAAACGGTGAAAGATTACTTGGAAAAAATTCGCCATATTCACCAATTTCTTTCATATGAGTGATCAACTTTTCCTTTAACTCTTTATATTTTTCTTCACTATATTGTTTATTTAAAATACAATACTTTTGTTTGCGCAAACCAATACATCCAAACAAATCATTAGAGTCGTGGCACCATTCACAATATTCAATGAAATGATTGTCATAACATACCGAACAAAACTTGGTATAAGATGAACGATTACAACCATGCGTTTCATATTGTCGCTCACAACTAAACCCCGATTCATAAGCATCCATACTGTCTTTTATTTCCAAACATTCATATGTATATGTGTTGTCTTCTGAATCCATAACGTGAAAACATTGCTGACAATTATTGGCATGATGTAAAACATTGCCGGTAGAATTTTCGCTGTAATAAATTAAACCGTATTTGTGAAAAGTTTGTTCTACAACCATTTTTTTATAAGCTGCCACTGCTTTTTGCCAATTATTAAAAGATCCCATATCCCACCGGGACATCCTTTTCTTATACTCTTCCGGGCTCAACTGTTCATTCATAAATACATATTGAGCGTGGCGCAAGTTGGAAGATAAAAAACAGTCATTCGTATCTTTGCAGTCATAACAAAACATCAAATTACTGCAGGTTTCGGCAGAATAAGTATAAATACAATTGTAACAGTTGGTTATATACTGACAAAAATAACATAACTCTGATGAGGTGCTAACATAAACATCTACACAGTCTTGACCGCGTACCACCCACTGACCATATAAAATATTTTCAGCAAAAGCCACATCAACACATAAATAGCAATTTTTAATTTGTTCACTATGATTTGTATAATCGCTATTCTCATTCTTATTACCATACAAAGTTAAACGAGGCACCTTGTTTTGTAATTCTTGAAATTGTTTAAAAAATGGACGTGACCAATCTATCTCTTGCGCGTATGTTTGAGAATCCCATTGATCACTCCACCAACAATCTGAACAGTATACTGTAAAAGGTTTATCTGGCGAATAAATAGAGATGATCGGTTTTTTACATAAATCACACTTCCGGGAATACAAACAACGTTCGTTGCGCCAGGCTTGCCTGCGTTGTTGACGGCAGCTGGGGCAGAGCTTTGGATAAGGAACTGCCATTTTGG
>MHKJ01000060.1:15219-25637 GCA_001818355.1 Candidatus Kerfeldbacteria bacterium RIFOXYC2_FULL_38_9
CATAAAAAATGTCAAAAATTTTGCTAACTTTAGTTAAGTTATATGTGGATAATTTTTTTATTCTTAAAATAATTTACGAAATACTTTATTTATAAGCAATTATCTGTTATACTTGTTGTCATAAATATCGACAAAATCTATGAACGAACAAATAATCACCGCTTTATCCGCTTATGGGCTTGATAATAAAGAAATTGCTATCTATTTAGCCTGTTTAGAATTAGGAAAAGCCAAAGTACAAACCATTGCGCAAAAATCAAAAATTAAACGCACTACAGTTTATTTAGTTACAGAGAATTTAAAACGTAAGGGTATTTTGGCCGAGTTCAAAGAACGCTCAATAATAAATTATGTACCAATTGCCCCCGAGCGTTTGCTTTTACTTATTCGCGATAAAGAATTGCGTTTACGGCGTGCCTTGCCGGCTCTACAAGCACTCACTAAAGATACTGCGAATAAACCACAGGTACGTTTTTATGAAGGACTTGATGGTATTTTAGCGGTTTGTGACGACACCCTATCAACACCAGATAGCGAAATTTTGTTTATCGGTTCACTTACAGATATTTACCGTCTAGTTACTCCGGTTTATGATGAAGAATATTATATTCCTACTAGAATAAGAAAAAATATTTTTTACCGTTCTCTATTAACACGCGATGTTCGTGCTTTGCAATTAGCAAAACGCGATCAAGAAGAAAAGCGTGAAACTAAATTTTTACCAAAAGGCATCAACTTTACGCCCACGCAAATGATTTACCAAGACAAAATTGCTTATCTTTCTCCTAATAAAGAAATGATTGCTATAATTTTGGAAAGCAAAGAAATTGCGCAAATGGAACGCCAAAAATTTGAACTGCTTTGGAATAACGCAGACAAAAATATATAAATTATAAACCAATAGTTTTTATTGCTTCTTGCCAAGGACAAACTAACACATTATCTATTTTCCTTTTGCGTGGTTCGCGGCAAATACAAATGCCTTCACTATTTTTTGTATCTTGAACAATAGAACTTAAAGGATGTAATTCTTTATTTTGAATATACTCACCAGATTTTATTTCTACAAACAACAATGGTTTACCAGGACGCTCAATTACCAGGTCTATTTCTAAATTTGGTGTAGCAAAATAGAAAAAATTATAATCTGCATTTTTGTAAGCATTTAAACGCATAATTTCTAAAATCACAAAATGCTCAAAAGCGCGACCGTATTCACTAGTGCCAGCAACAAGAGCAATGTTCAGTTCTTGCGCTAAGGCACGCTTCACTCCTGTATCAAATAAATAAAACTTGGGATGAGTTTTTTGGCGCTTACGAATAGATCTGCTATAAGCAGGCAACAAAAAACCCAACAAAGTATCTTCCAATATTTCAAAATATGAGCGCACAGTATTAGCATTTAAACCAATCTCTTGAGCAATATTTTGCAACACAAGAATGTTACCGTTTTCTTTTCCAACTATTGGTAAAAAACGCCTAAAGCCCTGTAAATTTCGTACCAAACCCTCATGTTGTATTTCTTCTTTTAAATAGATATTAGCATAAGTACGTAAAAATTGATTTTTATCTTCATTGCTATTCAAAGAAAAAAGTTTTGGCAATGTACCAAAAGCTAGCGCGTCATCAAGATTAAAAGAATCCTGCAACTCTTGATGTGTTAAAGGAGATAAAGAATAACTAAAAGCACGTCCAGCTAAAAGATTAGCCTGGCCACGCTTAAGTTTGCGCGCGCTCGAACCAGTTAATGCAAAATGGTAATTTTTTTTCATCTCAATATGACGGTGCACCTCGTCAAGTAATTGTGGAATTTTTTGTACTTCATCAATAAAAACCCATTTTGTTGTTTTAGGCAGAGCAGCTAACACCTCACTAAATTCTTGTGGTCTAGTTAAAAAACGAGATTCTGTATCAAAATCTAACAAATCTATTGAATAAGTTGCGTCTTTAGGCAAATAAGACTTTAAAATAGTAGTTTTACCAGTACCTCTGGGACCAAAAAGAAAAAAAGAGTTGTTTTGTGGTGGTTTAAATAGTCTAGTTATCATAGGTAATATAATTATTCTAATTAGGAAACGACTGCCGTTTCAAGAGTATACTATACAAATCGTCATGCAAAACATAATTACAGTATATAAAATGCATGTCTATTTGTCAATAAATAAACTAAAATCCTTTAAAATTAGCCAATTTTAATTCAGCTCTTCTAATTCTTGTTGTTTTGCGTTTCGTTTTTCTTCTGCTGTTGCTAATTTTTCACGTTCTTGTTTTACCACTTGCTCTGGAGCGTGCGCCACAAACGATTCATTTTCTAGTTTTTTCTTGATGCTTGCAATATATTGTTCTAATTCCTGAATTTCTTTTTCTGCCTTCTGTTTTTCTGCGACAACATCAATCAGATCACTTAAATCTACTGTAAATTCATACATGCTGTTTAACAGACGTTTTGTACCTTTCTGCTCACCTTGTTCAATGGTCACTCGTGCTAAACGTTCAATAATCTGTTTGCCTTCAGCATTCATTTTCTTATTCCCTAGAACATAAATAGGAAATGTTTTTGAATAACTTATTTTGTACGTTGCGCGAAGGTCGCGTAATTGGATAATAATATTTTGTAATTGCTCAAATGCTTCCATTTCATCAGGATATTGATTTCTTCTATTGTATCTTGGCCAATCAGCAATCATCAGCATATCTCTATGACCGAATTCATGCCATATCTGTTCAGTAACAAATGGGATAAATGGATGTGATAATTTTAAAACAGTTTCCAAAATTTCAAGGGTAAGCTGATGATTCGGTTGAAATTTACTTATTTCAATATACCAATCTGCAAAATCATGCCACAAAAACTCGTAAATTTTTTCTGCGGCTTGGGAAAAACGGTAATTTTCTAAATCGGTGGTCACTTCGGAAATTAAACGCGTGGTTTTGGAAGTGATCCATTTTTCGGCAAGAGTTTCATTTGGTAACAATTCGTCGTTAGTGGACATTGTATGTAACGCCCCTTCAGATAACACAAAACGGGCAACATTCCAAAGTTTGTTTACAAAATTACGATTGTTGGCAATTTTTTCTTCATATAATTTTAAATTCTGACCGGGTTGAGTTCCTATAATCATGGAAAGCCTTAAGGCGTCGGTGCCATATTTTGGAATCATCTCTAGTGGATCTATTCCATTTCCTTTAGATTTTGACATCTTTTTACCTTCGCGGTCAGTGATTAAACCGTGCAAATAGACAGTATGAAATGGTGATTTACCTGTCCTGTAACAACCAAGCATCACCATGCGTGTAACCCAGATAAGTAAAATATCCCATCCGGTTTCCAACACACTCGTGGGATAAAAATATTTAAAATCCTTTGTCGCTTTTGGTCCCCCGAGAATAGTATATGGCCATTGACCGGAAGAAAACCAAGTATCAAAAGTGTCTTTTTCTTTACGTAAATTATTGCTTTGGCATTTTGCACAACTTTTAGGTTCGTTCATTTGCACCATTATTTCATTACAATCGTTACAATACCATACCGGCATGCTGGGTCCCCACCAAATTTGACGGGAGATATTCCAATCTTTTTGTTCTTCCAGGCGCCTGAGATACATTTTGGTAAAATCTTCTGGGATGATTTTTAAATCACGATTTTTAACAGCGGCAATAGCCAATTTGGCAAGCTTCGGAGTTTTAATAAACCATTGCTTGCTAATAAGTGGCTCAATTGGATTTTTACACCGCTCACAAATACTTAAAGGGCTCACATAGTCTTCTTCTTTTACCAACAGTCCCCTTTTTTTCAATTCTTTCACCACTTCTTTTCTTGCTTCTTGTACTTTCATACCAGAAAATCTACCTGTTTTTTCATTCATTGTTCCATCAAAATTGATGACCTGTTTGATTTCACAATCATGATCACGACCAATCTCAAAATCAAGAGGATCGTGTGCCGGTGTTATCTTAACAACGCCGGTTCCAAATTCTGGATCAACCCTTTTGTCAGCAATTACTTTAATAGTTGCCACACCTAGTACAGTTTCAATGTCAATTTTTTTATCAATATACTTTTGGTATCGTTGATCATCTGGATGAACAGCAACGGCGGTATCACCAAATTTAGTTTCTGGTCGCACCGTGGAAAGTTGTAGGGGACCATACTGAATAGTATAAAATTTTGTTGGGGTATCTTTATGCAACACTTCAATATCAGAAAGAGCAGTACCACAACGCACACACCAGTTGATTATGCGTTCTCCGCGATATGCTAGTCCGTCTTCATACATCTGTACAAATGTTTTTTGAACTTCTTCTACCATGTCTTCGTTTAAGGTAAAGCGCTCTCTGGTCCAATCACAAGAAGATCCCATTTTTCTGATCTGTCCAGTGATCGTGCTTTTATTGTTCATACAAAACTGAAAGCACTGTTTATAAAACTCCTCTCTTCCTAAATCATCCCTGGTTTTCCCATTTTTTTCGAGCTCACGTTCAAATACTACCTGGGTTTGAATGCCGGCGTGATCAGTTCCTGGAATCCAAAGGGTTTCATGCCCCATCATTCTGTGCCAACGAATCATAATATCTTGATAAGCCAACATTGATGCGTGTCCAAGATGCAAACTACCATTGGCATTTGGTGGTGGTAGAGGTATGGTAAATCTTTCTTTTACAAGTTTTTTTGGATCACATTTTGGGGTAAAGTGTCCACTGTTTTCCCACTTTTTATAAATTTCGTCTTCGTATTGTTTGGGGTTGTATGCTTTTTCCATAAAAATTATTCACGATTGATCTTAATATAATAACCCTTTTTAAAACGTTCCACTATCTCTTGATTTTTGGTTTTCAATTTTTCATCAACACTACTTAAACGCACTTTCTGTTGCGCTTTGTCCTTCTGCACCAAAATATAAGGATCAACCACGCGCGCTTTGGGCATAACATGATAATCAAAATCTTTAGCATTTTCTTCCACCACCACATGATCCATATCGTCTAAAAACCGTAAAATTTCTTGGTTGCCGGAGGCTTTCATTCTATCATACACTTCTTTGTCGGTCGTAAACAAATCATCAAAACTAATTACCCCATCTTCCAAAGCCGCTTTCATAGCCGCGGCTAAAAGATAATACAAAGCTGATTGCAAAGGATTGGCCCATAATTTTTCATTGGCGTTGCGAAAAGTTTGCGCAAACTGTACAGCATATTCTTTATTTTTAAAAACAATGTCACCGTCAAAAATTGTCATATCTTCTAAAATTTTTCTAGCGTCCAAAAGATCAAGCTGTTTATCTGTCACACAGTCCCGAAAAAAATAATCCACCCGATCCGCACACAAATCAGGCAAATCCCGTTCGGCCAAATGAAAACTGGATTTTTTAAACAAATTCCAAACAGACAAATCGTGTTTTTTTAAAATCTGCGGAATATTGGATTCAAAAATTACTTTTTCCTGAAACTGTTCATGAAAAGTCTGCGAAGCATCTTCAAACACATTGTCCGCCACATGAGAAAAAGCCGTATGCGGAACATCATGCAAAAGCCCCGCTACCTGTTCTTCCAAAGAAGCATTCAACAAACGTAAAATATAATAAACACCAACGCTGTGTTCAAAACGAGTGGTGGTCAGGTGGGGAAAACGGTAAAAAGAAGCGCCGTATTGATTGATTTTTTTCAAGCGTTGCATGGGCTCGCTTTTAATGAGCTCGATGATGACCGCGTCGTTAATTTTAAACTGCCCGTAAATTTTATCTTGATATTGCATAGAATATTTTTAGGTTATATGTTCTTAGGAAAAAGTCAATTGACGATGTTTAGAAGTTGGTATATTCTATAATAGCATTTAACTAATTATTCATTTTTTATTTATGGATGAACATAATTTGAAAAATCAAAAACCAGAAGGGGTTTTTAAAGCCATGCCTCCAAAATTCGCTTTCTGGGCGGGTTTTGTCAGTGCGATTGCCATTTCCGCTATTATCGGATTGGCTGTCGTTTTATTTATGGTTTATGGAAATGCTAACAACAGCACAACTCCAACCAATACTAACACTAATTCGGCGGCTAACACCAACACCAATAAAGAAGATGCCCCGGCTGTTCCTGAGGGCACCATCGATCTTAACTCTTTAGCCAACGTTAAAGGAACAGGAGATGTAACCGTTATTACTTACTCGGACTTTGAATGTCCTTATTGCAAAAGATTTCATACTGCAATGACTGAGGCGATGAAAAAATATGAAGGCAAAGTAAAATGGGCTTATAAAAATTTTCCTTTAACCAGTATTCATGCTGATGCACAACCTGCCGCTGAAGCAGTAGAGTGTGCTACCGAACAAGGAAAATTTTGGGAAATGGCGGATAAATTATTCGGAGCTGACACTCTAAGCGCCGAGGCTTATCAAGCCATGGCAGATGAATTGGGTTTAAATCGCACCAATTTTGATGCTTGTGTTTCCAGCCATAAATACAAAGATAATATTACCAAAGATACTACTGAAGGACAAAAATACGGCGCTACCGGAACTCCTTACAGTTTAGTATTGGATAAAGACGGAAAAATTGTAGATGTGATTGCCGGCGCTTATCCTTTGGATAATACCACCGACCCTACTATTTCTATTTCTTACATCCTAGAACAACAACTGAAATAAGTTAATCAAATCCCAAAAGACAGAGGCGCTAAACAGCCTCTGTCTTTTTTTAACTAAAATTAGTTTGCTATTTTTAAACGCGGATCAACTTTAATATTTTCCCAATTATCAAAATCTTTTTTTAAGGCGCGCACAGCGGCCGCTACCGCAATCATGGCGCCGTTATCGGTAAAAAGTCCGGGCGAAGGAATAATCAACTGAGTTTGCGGTAAAGTCTCTTGCAAAACCATTTTTAATCTTAACTGCAAGGCTTTATTGGCGGAAACTCCACCCCCTAAAATAACGGTCTGAGCGTGATGTAATTTGGCGGCTTGCCAAGTTTTACTAACCAATACTTCAATAACGCTTTCCTGAAAGCTGGCCGCCACATCTGCTCGGTCTTGAAAGCTTAAGGGTTGATGATCACGGATGTGATAAAGCACTGAAGTTTTCAGTCCGGCAAAAGAAAAATTAAAATCATCAGAATTCAGCATGGGTTTGGGAAAATTATATTGCAAACGATCGCCTTGTTCCGCTAACAAAGAAATGGCTGGACCACCCGGATAAGGCAAATCCAACATACGCGCCACCTTATCAAAAGCCTCGCCGGCGGCATCATCTTTGGTGGTGCCGATTAAATGAAAATTTTGAAAGTCGTGCATACCCACCAACATCGTATGACCGCCACTTGCCAGTAATGCCACAGCTGGAAATTTTAGATGAGGATGTTCTATAAAAGTAGAAGCAATATGCGCTTCCATGTGATTAACCGCCACCATTGGCAAATTTAACATAACGGCCACGGTTTTAGCCGCTTCCACTCCCACCAACAAACACGCAACCAAACCCGGACCGTAAGTTACGGCCACGCAATCCAAATCAGTCTTGGTGAGTCCTGCCGTAGACAAAGCTTCGTCCAGTGCCGGCATAATCGCTTGCGCGTGATGACGAGCGGCAACCTCAGGCACCACCCCTTTGGTTTTGGTGTGATCTTGCGATTTGATAATATTGGCTAAAATTTTAAAGCTGCCGTCTGTCTGAGCGGAAACTATGGCCACACCAGTATCATCACAAGATGTTTCTATGCCCAAAATATTCATAAAAATACCAAACAAAAATTAACTTTCTGCCGTAATTCTACTTTGATAATGGCCTTGTAAAAAATCATCTATTCCCTTTTGTTCATCAACCAAAAGCGCTTGATAAGGACTTTGACCTTCTTCTTGAAAAGCTTTGGCGCGGACAATCACACTGGCATAATGTCGACTAATGGGTGCTAAAATACTTTCCGCTCCGACAAAACGCAAAGTCAGAGTTTGATGATCTGCTAAAACACCAACCACAGTAGCACTGTTAGGAAAATCATTTGCATCTTTCAAAACATCTTCTGTAATTAACGCTGTGTTATCTCTGTTAGAATCATCATAGTTTAAAGTTGTATTTGCGTGAAATTCTTCTTGCATGGTATTTTGAGCAAGCAAAGCCGCTCTTTTAATATGAAAATCGCTGGTCACCACCACCACTTCCTGCCAGTGGTTTTTTTGGGCGTTTTGAATAATGGCCTCTATTTCATGAATGGTATTCAAACTCTCTTCGTGCAATAAAAATCTGTCTTTTTCAATACCTAATCTGCTAATTGCCCCTTTCATAACTCTGGCATGCGATGGCTCTTCCGGGTATTTTTTTTGTTTAGATTTACTAAAAACCATCACCGGCGTATCTGGAAAAACCTTGGCTACACAAGCAGTGGCCAAAGCTCGCGCTTTTCCTCCGTGAAAAGAAAATTGTCGATCCTCTGTTTCCGGCATATCGGGAATTTCTGCAATCGGCGTAATATAAGGAGTGGCCACAAAAGTATCAACTCCGCCATTTGATCCTTTGCGTTTCACAATGGAACGACCCAAAACCGCCACCATTGCTGGAGTTTTTCCTTGCAGGCGTTCACAAATTAACTCGGCAACCTGCTCTTTGGTTAATCTATTTTGACGTTCTGACGATCTTTTTGCTTCCATATTCATGCTTTATATTATAGCTGAAATTAGCACTCTTGGCAACCATTGAATAATAAAATGTTTATGCTAAAATAATTAAAATATGAAAACAGAAATTGAAATCAAATACACTGTAGATTTTCAAGCAATTCCCAAAAATATATTAAGGGTGGCTAAAAAAATGGAAATTAGCCAAGGATATATTTCGGTTGCTAATCCGGAAGAAAGAGTGAGAAAAAGCAAAACAGGAGAAGAAATAAAATACACTTATACAACAAAATGTGATGTTAGGACTGATGGATTGGTGCGTCAAGAAAAAGAAAAAGAGATTGACGAAGCAGGGTTTCAAAAATTATGGCCACAGACAAAAGGCAGACGTATAGCAAAAACGCGCTATAACATTCCTTATCAATATATCGATGTACAAACCAAAAAATCAAAGAACGTAATGATTGAATTGGATCAATATCATAAAAATAGCCATCTGGCTGGTTTATTAGTGGCCGAAGTAGAGTTTGACTCAACAGAGTTAGTAAAAAGATTTATCGCTCCGACCTGGTTTAGAAAAAATGTAACAGCAGATAAAAATTTCAAAAACAAAAATTTGGCTATAATGAATAAAGAAAGGGCTAAAATTCTTATAGACTCTTCCAAATAAAATTGTGTTATACCTCATCAACAAAACCACAACAGAAAAAAATTTTAACTCTAACCGGCAGGCTGATTTTTGGAAAAACGCCGACATTGCCAAAATTAAACATTATCATCCGCAAAGTAACAATTATCGTCCTCTTGTTTTATTAAAAGCGCTTTATGACAAAAATTATATCTATGTGTTTTTTAATGTAAAAGAAAAAAATCCACATTGTACTCGCTCCAAATATCAAAATGAGGCCTATAAAGACAGCTGTGTGGAATTTTTTGTAAAGCCTAAATTAAATAAAGGGTATTTTAATTTTGAAATGGGCTGTGGCGGAGCTTTGTTATTAACATATATAGAAAATCCGCAACGTTTGTCGGCGGGCGGATTTAAAAAATATACCAAAATACCAAAAAAAATTGGCGCCAAAACCAAAATCCAGATTAAATTTTTAAAAACATCTTGGCAATTGGCCGTAAGTATTCCTTTGGAGATTATGGAAAAATATATTGGAACAATCAAAATATCCAAAAGAACAGTTTGGCGCGGAAATTTTTACAAATGCGCGGACGAATCTTCTCGTCCCCACTGGGGATCATGGTCACCTATTGGTAAAGAACTTAATTTTCACTGTCCCCAATTTTTCGGAAAATTAAAATTTAATTAACCAACCCTAAGGACTTTTAATATAATTTTATCTGTCCGATCGGTTTTTCAGTTATTTTATAGTACAATTTTATTGGGCAACCGCACGGAAAATCGATTCCTGGGTTGGCGCTGGCGTGCCACAGGCACCTCAGAAATTTTGACAAAAATACAACCATGTTTTATAGTGTTGGCCGCTCTATAAGTCTATTTTGTTGTATCGATACTTTTGTGTTCAGTGGTGATATTTGAAAAAAATATGCCCAGTGGCCACAATGTTCGTTCAATAAAACAACTTTGCGTATCATTTCACGTGGTCACTGTAGAAATGATACGTACGGAGGAATGACTATGAGATTGGTTAGGCTCCTGGCGTTTTTTGTGGTGGCGACTCTGATGGGCATCTCCGAATGTGCCACCGACGGTGACGGTGACGGGTGGACAGTCGAGGACGGAGACTGTGATGACAGTAACCCGTCGCGCCATCCGGGTGCGTTTGAAGTTTGCGGCGACCTCCTGGAC
>MHKJ01000060.1:25651-45177 GCA_001818355.1 Candidatus Kerfeldbacteria bacterium RIFOXYC2_FULL_38_9
AAAGGATGGTGCGGCCGAGGTCTGCGACGGCAAGGACAACGACTGTAATGGCTACGCCGACGAAGCAAACTCCAACTCTCCGCAATGGTGGCCGGATTTGGATAAGGACATGTATGGTGATGCCTCTGAGGGCTTCACCTATAGTTGCACCTATCCAAACACCTCCTTCGCTTGGTCGGCCAGAGGCGGCGACTGCAATGACCAAAACGCCGACATCAATCCTGAGGCACCGGAAATTCCTAATGACGGAATCGATCAGGATTGCGATGGTGTTGATGCGGTTGATGCCGATGCCGATGGCTACACCGTCGAGGACGGAGACTGTGATGACACCATCTGGTACATAAATCCAGGGGTGTCGTCCGACAGTATCTGTGATGGCGACGACAACGACTGTGATGGACTGATCGACGAAGACATAAATCCTGACGCCATAGAATATTGCAATGGCA
This sequence comes from Candidatus Kerfeldbacteria bacterium RIFOXYC2_FULL_38_9, assembly GCA_001818355.1. Lineage (GTDB taxonomy): Bacteria > Patescibacteriota > Patescibacteriia > UBA9570 > XYC2-FULL-38-9 > XYC2-FULL-38-9. The sequence goes on from MHKJ01000060.1 coordinate 26,104, forward strand.
TCGACGATAACTGCAATGGTCAGGTGGATGATTACACCATATATGGAGACGGGGAGGGTAAGCTCTGTTCCGACGGGGACGGGGACGGATATACAGAAATGCAGGGCGACTGCGACGATGCCGATCCCGCCACCTATCCTGGTCACGGCTGTTAACTGATTCAGCCGTCTCCCGCCACAACGGGTCAGCACCGTGCTTTTTCTCTCATCAAGAGAGCATGTCTTGCTACTAAGGCATGAAAGTGTGAAACCTTCGCCGCAATGGCTAGAGGGTGCGAGCGAGCGAAATGAGAAAAACTTGCACTAGCAAAATCTCGCTTTCGTTCTTATGTGCACAAAATTTTGTGCCTATAAGCACAAAAACAACTCTCAGGTGGGGTTGTTTTTTGATTTGCTAATTATCTGTTAATAATTTATATGCTTCCAAAAAAGCATCACAAAAAAACGACTCAAGAAACATAACCTTTTCCTCAAGTTGAGCTTTTTGTAAATAATTATAATAGGCCTGTTTTTTTTCTTGTTTAATTAACATTGGAGGCAGACCTTGTTGCAAAGCAAGTGCATTTAATAATAGCCTGCCAACTCGGCCGTTGCCATCAGCAAAGGGGTGAATTTGTTCAAAGTGAGCATGAATTTTAGCCAATTGAGTAATAACATTATTTTTTTGAGATATATTGCGCAGTGTTTTTATAAACTTGTACATCTCGTTGTCAATTTTAAGATAATTTGTTGTGGGCACAAACGAGCCAACAATGCGCACGCCATGTTGACGATAAAATCCCGCATCTGTTCTGATACCATTCATTAAAATGCTGTGTAATTTTTTAATCCAATCTTCGTTAATATGTTGCGATTTTTTATGTGTGATAAGCCATTGAAACATATTGCCCAAGGCCGCTTGGTGATTTTTCGCCTCTTGGTGTTCGACAACAGTTTTATTTGGAATAGTAACATTATCAAAAATTACCGCGCGCACTTCTGGTTCTGTAAAGGTACTGCCTTCAATGCTGTTGGTATGATAGGTCAGTTCAAGAACAAATGTGTCATACAGATCCTGCCGTTGCAGTATATACTTCAGTGGGTTGGAAAATTGTTTTTGATACACTGCCATCTGTTGCTTTTTTACCGCAAGCTCTGAATCAGTAATTTCTGCGACACCAGTATACTCCTGATACAACAAATCAATTTTTTCTTGCGCTTTTTTACGTGGTAGACTTTTTGCATGTACCCAACTATTAAGAGTTACAAAACTCACTTGAAGCATTTGGGCGAGTTCTGTTTGTGTTTTATTTGTAATTTTTAACAATCTTTGAAGCTTTTGTTGATGGGTCATGATGTTATTCTATCAAACTTTATAAAGAAAAGCAAGCTTTATAAAGTTACTTTAAATACTATGAATGCACCCGCACGGGGAATCGTTCCCTGGGTTGGCCGATCATTTTTCTTTTTAGCACCCGCACGGGGAATCGAACCCCGATTGTCAGGATGAAAACCTAGTGTCCTAACCATTAGACGATGCGGGCAAATATTTTTCGAAAGATCTTTTCTTTCTCAGAACTGTTTTTTTTGAGTTGTAATTCTCGTTTCCGTGCCATGGTTTTATTAGTATACACTTCGTGATACACCAAACACATGGGGAGTTTGTGTTTTATTGATTTGCTAGGATGCCACCCTACGGGTGGTCACCCGAAGGGTGAAAAACCTAGTGTCCTAACCATTAGACGATGCGGGCAAATTTGCAAAAGTTACTATATACCAAAACTTATTTTATAGCAAGGTTTGGGTGGGTAATGGATGTGTAACAAAATACCCCTAAAACACTTATATAGGGTGCATTTATTAACTAATAAAAAAATATGCAAAAAACAATGATTCTGGGCGTGTTAGCTATCGCATCGGCTATGCTATTTGCTGTACCGCAAAAAAGCGAGGCTTATGCTTTAAATCCACCTCAAGGAGCAGTGGAAATTAACGATGCTGACTTACAAGTTTTGTTATCAGCTTCGCAAACACCTTGCGATCCGACTACTACCGGTTTTGAAGGCAGTTGTTCGGAAACGGCCAAAAAACTAAACGGAAAAATCTTACTGCTCAACACTAGTGGCGCCATGTATCGCTTTTACTTTATTGGCGATATTGGCGCTTGGGAAGGCAGACTAGAGAATTATCTGCCAGATGGTTTTTATAAAGTGGAAAATAAATATTACTGGGTGGCTAATAATCAAAAAATAAATCTAAACAAAGGAAAAAAAACAGCTTACAAAAATTTCATGGAACGCATTAGAGAAGACATTCCTTCTCGCACCGCTATTTCTGGTGAAATGTATGACGCGTTTTTTGGAGAGTGTTATGCAACAAATTCAACACAATGTAATACACAAAATTTAAGAAAATATATGCGGATCTTAAAAGGTAAAGTGGTCATGACCACGCGCAGTGGCGCCTTAGCCATAATTGATCCTGATGGTCAACAAATATTTTCTATTCACAATTATAAAAAATTCAACCAACAAATAAAATCATTGCCAATCGGTCTGCAACACATAGCTGAAATACCTGATTACGAATTTCAAAATTAACAAAGAGTTTAAATCAAGCCCCGTTTCTCTAGCGGGGCTTTTGAATTTTACAAAGATAATGAAACGTGATATAATAAAAATAAGTTGTTTAAAATTATCAAAAAATTTATGAAAAAAGTAGGAGGACGATCAGCTGTCAAGGGCTTAGGCTTTTTGATGGCAAGTTTTGTTTTGGTTTTTTTGGCTTTAATGCCCATTAAAGTATTAGGCGCGGCCGCCTCTATTTCCGGCACCACCACCCACGCCACCGATGGCACACCCATTGAAACGCTTTTTATGTATGCGGAAAATGATGCCACCGGAGATACTGATTATACTGTAACCGATGCCAATGGAGATTATACTATAGCTATTGATGATGATGGATCAGGAACAGCCGGAGTTTATACTGTTTACAATTTGTATTATTCCGCTACCGAAACTGATGTTTTTTTTATTAAACAAACTCAAAGCGTTACTTTAGTCGATGGTGAAGATAAAGCTGATATAGATTTTGTGGTTGACCAACAAGGAAAACTTAATGGTTATGTTTATGAAAAAGACGGAACAACTCCTATTGACAATGCTTATATTTGGGCTGTGCGAACCAACTCTGCCATTACTCTTTCTGATAGTGATTACGCCACAGCCACCGGTTATTATACCGTATCTCCTTACAGTTACTCCTATTTTGAAGAAGCCAATGATGGCACCTATACTATCAATGTAACCGCTCAAGGATATTTTGGCACCACGCAAACCGGCATCCAAATTACTAAAAACACCTCCAGCTCTCTTAATTTAACTTTAACTAAAGCCAGCACTGTATCAGGCACACTTACCAATAATGATAACGAGCCCATTTCTGGTGCGGTGGTTTCTTTACAAGAAATCGATTCCGATATTTATGATATCAATTCTTATACTGCCGAAAGTGATGCCAATGGAGATTATACTATCGAGGTATATGATCTAACAGATTATGACGGCACAGCAGTGGGAAACTACACCCTGGAAGTCACCAGCGCGGCTGGTTATATTGGTAAATCCAAGCCTCTCACCATTACTGCTGATGAATCTGTTTCTACTGAAAATGACTTTTCTTTGGAACAAGCCGGAACTATTACCGGTAAAATTTATCAAGCTAATGGCAGTACCATAATAACAGGCGCAACTATTTCGGCTGATGATGGTTATGGCAATACTTATACCGCCACCTCAGCAGATGATGGAGGTTATACTTTAGATACTTTACGCGCCAGCTCCAATTATACTTTGACAATTTCCAAAAGTGGTTATGTGACCCAAAAAGCTTATCAAATTTCCCTAGCGGCCGGAGAAACAACAGATCAACAAAACTTTAATCTGGTGGGAGCCGTTACTTTTGCTGGAAAAGTATTAACCAAAAATAATGCCAATATTGAAGGGGCGACAGTGGCTTTGTATAATCGCGCCAAGCCTCGCTCCAGCTATCCTGATTATAGCGGCACCACTTATTCCAGCGGGGCATTTGAAATAACCGATATCCAACCCGGAAATTATCGCATAAAAATTACCAAAAGCGGATATATTACTGCACAATACAAAAAAGTAAAAATTACCAAAGATGTTGCTGGAAAAAACTATAAACTAGCCACAGCTTTACAAATTTTTGGTCGCATCACTAATAAAAAACAGGCGGTAAGTAATGCCTTGGTTACTATTTATTCCAAACAAGATTCCAGTGTGGGTTATGGCTATGCTTATACCGACTCACAAGGATATTACAATATTACCAATATCAAAGCGGGTAAATATGTAATTAAGGTGGATAGTGCCCAATACGTACAAAAAATACTTACCAAAAAAATTACAAGCAAAACTAAAAATATCAATGTAACAATAGGCACGGCCGGTTCTGTTTCCGGTTTTATCACTGATAAAGAAACCGGTTTACCTGTTTCCGGATATGCCGTGCGGGTAAAAAATCAAGCCAACCTAGCGTATACAGATGCTAATGGTTATTATATTATGGATAGCTTGGCTCCGGGAAAATATCAATTTTATGTAGCCAGTACCGCTTATAAAACCGCATGGCGAAAAAAAATCAAGATCAAATCCGATCAAGAAACCGAAGATGTCAACTTTTCTCTTAAGCCGATAGAATAAAAACAGCAACAAAAATAACCACCTCTCACAAAGTGGTTATTTTTTAATAAACTTGTTGGAGCGGGTAGGGAGAATCGATTCCTGGGTTGGCATTGGCTTGCCACTGGCAACCCAATGATCGTTCAACTTTTCCCTCGACCAGCTCGGGATCGTTTCACTTCCAACCCTTCGATTCAGGTTGATTAATTTTGTTAAGTTTGTTCTCAAATAATCTGTTTTGTAATGAGCGGGTAGGGAGAATCGAACCCCCGTTATCTGATTGGCAACCAGATGTAATAACCATTATACGATACCCGCAAAATATTTTCGGCATAAAACAGTATAACAAATCCGACTTTTTTGTAAAGAGCCTTAAAATTAAAGATATTTTTGCATAATCACTAAATCCTTGGTGGCGTCCACATAGACTTCAAAAGTTATGTTGCTATTAGTTTCTATGCCGGTAAAACGATAAACCGGCAATAAAATTTTCAATAAACTGCCGCTGTCTTCATAATGTTCAAATAAACGATATTCCAAAGCTAAATCTTTAATGACAATATGCACTTGCGTATCTTCTAAATTTACGAATTCACCAAAAGGCATAGATAAATTTATTGTATACTGGATAGTTTTTCCCTCCTGATCTTGAGAAAAATCAACTTGCATATCTGTTTTTAACCGATCAACAGCTTCTGACGGAGTAATTAAAGTTAAAACGTTGGCGTCAGCAGGAATGGCGGTTGGTATTATTTTGGTATAAAGAAAAACCAATTTATTCTGATAAGTAGCCAGGTGCCACAATGGCCGATGATATGGCAGTGGCAGGCCATTGACGGTTTTTTGATAAATATCAAATTCTTGCAAATTAGCATATTCACCATCAAGATTATAAGTATAAGGCGTTAAACCAAAGTCGCTAACCGGTAATTCGGTAATTTCACTGATATAATTTAAGGCCCCTTGCTGACCATCTGCCTTAGCCTGATCGGGATTTTGTTGCATAAACAATTCGCCGTAATTATTTAAAGAAATACAATTCATGTCAGCCGGAAAACTTTTAAAATCATCTGCCCGCAAACAATCAAAACGTTCCAGAGGGAGCTCTTGGGAAGCGGCCATACGGTATGATATACCCTCATTCCGATAATAAACCTGTTTGGCGCCTAAAATAGACAATACCTCTGTCATGCGTTCGTCAGATAAGCGCTTTGTCTCCACCAATGGTGCTGTTTCCGGTGTATTGTCGGCTAAACTGGCCAGCGGATATTCTATTTTCCAAGCAGAATAATTGGTGTCATTACCACCGCCAAAACCGCCCACTAAATCACGAATGCTTTGTTTGTGCACCGGTAAATATTCTGGGCGCGCAGGTTTGATCTCTTCTGGTGTTTCTTGCACTAATTCTTGGTTCACTTCTTCTTGTTCTGGATTTTTTATTGTTTCTTGCGGCTTGTGAATAATAAAAACCGCGGCAATGCTAGTGACACTGTTTTGAATAGTTTGGCTAACCTCTTGCTGTTTATATACAATAAAGATAAACACTGCTAAACCCGCCCCCACTACACCAACCATAGGAAAACTAAAAATATGACGAAGATTACGCCAGTTATACTTCAGGCTTTTTTCTTTTGTTTTTGTCGTAGCTTTTTTCTGTATCAAACGCCAAATTTTATCTTCTTGAATACGCAAAACTTCCACCGTTTTTAAATGACTGTGTTGAAAAAATTCCAATATTTTTTGCTTAGGTATTTTTGGCATATTCTTTTTGTAAACGATCTAAACTGCGAGAAACCGCAGTGCGAACAGTACCGGGTTTTTTATGCACTATTTCCGCAATCTCTTCATAAGACAAATCTTCTAAAAAACGCAATTCTAGCATTTCTTTGATTTTTTTAGGAAGTTTTTCCACCTGTTTCCATAATAAACTGATGTCAGCTTGAGTAATTGCCGCTTCACTGTGCTTATCACAAACCACTACGCTATCAATATCCGTAATATCTGCTTTTCCGTACCATTCTCGACAAACACTTCTGGCCACACTATACAGGTAAGTAGAATAAGGATAACCCTGGTATTGAAAACGAGACAGTTGTTGCAGGGCGCGGGTAAACACCTCAGCGGTTAATTCCTCTGCTAAATCCGCTTGTTGACCGGTACGATAAAAAATATAACGATAAATCTGATCTAGATATTTCTTATACAAAACGCCAAACTGTTCTGGGTCGCGCTGGGCGTTTTCCACCAATCGCTGATCTTCTTGGGCAGGCGAGGTGTCTAAAACATGATCTTGGCTGAAAAATAATTTAGCCAGCACAGTAAAAAATCCCTGGAAATAGTTATCAAGGATCATGCTTTTCTGTTGACACATCGTTAATAATACCGTGGACATCACCAAAATTATACCGTCACTTATGCGCTTTGTCTAGACACACTATTTATAAGGAAAAAATAAGGAAATTGTTACATTTTTTATCAAAATGAGGCGTGGATGGGAGTCGAACCCACATATAGCTGCTCTGCAGGCAGCTGCATAACCATTTTGCTACCACGCCATTTGGCGGTGTAAAAAGAGTATACCAAAAAAGAACAATTTTACAATCCCTTTTATATCACTTGATTTGTTAATTTAAACTGTGATTTACAGTTAATTATAATAAAAATAAAAATTGCTAAAATTAGCCTAATTTTAATTTTTATCCTTGTAAATTAAAAGATAATGTTTTAAAATACAACCATGATAAAACGCACTCAAATAGAAACTATTAAAAATTCTTTAAAACATTTCCCTATCGTTGGTATCTTAGGTTCGCGTCAAGTTGGTAAAACCACGCTAGCCAAAGAACTCCTCAAAAGACATAAAAATGTTATTTATTTAGATTTAGAATTAACTTCTGATGTTAATAAATTACAAGCACCGGAAATATATTTACAACAACATAAAAATGAGATGGTTATTATTGATGAAATTCAGCGCCTACCTGAACTTTTTCCTTTGTTAAGAGCTTTGGTAGATCAAAATAAAAATAACGGTCAATTCTTAGTTTTAGGATCTGCTTCTCCTGCTCTTATAAAAAAATTATCAGAAAGTTTAGCTGGAAGAATTATATATCATGAACTAACTCCTTTTATTATTTCAGAAATTAATAATAAAAATAATCAAATAAAAAAACTTTGGCTGAGAGGTGGTTATCCTAAAAGCTTTCTCGCACCAAATGATTTAATTAGTGCTCAATGGCGTGAAGCTTTTATTAAAACTCATTTAGAAAGAGATATCCCTCAATTAAATATCAATACTTCTAGTATTACCTTGCGTCGATTTTTAACTATGGTCGCACACAATCACGCTAGTTTATGGAACACTAGTAATATCGCTCGCAGTTTAGGGGTTTCCGCCCCTAGTGTTAAACGTTATCTTGATATCTTTACAGATACTTTTATCGTTCGTCAATTACAACCATATTTTATCAATATTAAAAAAAGATTGATTAAAAGTCCAAAAGTATATATTCGAGACACAGGTCTACTTCATGCTCTGTTAAATATTTATGATTTAGAAAAATTACAAGCACATACTATTATTGGAGCTTCTTGGGAGGGGTTTATCATAGAACAGCTGATAAATATCGCACCTGAACATTGGGAGTCTTATTTTTATCGTACAAACAGTGGTGCGGAAATAGATCTACTTTTTCTTACTAACAATTTAGAACCGGTGGCCATAGAAATTAAATATTCATTAAGCCCCAAAATTTCTAAAGGCTTTTGGCAAGCAACCGAAGACATAAAATGCAAGAAAAAATTTATTCTTTATCCTGGCCAAGAATCATATAAAATTAAAAATGACGTTGAAATTCTGTCTGTTAATGATTTTGATAAAATATTTTACTAACCTGCTAATTAAAAACACCCTTTTAGCGGGGTGTTTTTTAACACCAAATTATTTTACGTCTTCTAAAACCTCAATGGTGGCGTTGTGACCGTTGCGGGGGTTTTGACCAGTGGAGTAATCGGTCCACACATCAACCAGTCTGCAACCATAACGAGTGCTATGTCTATCTTCTACAATAAAAATCTGATCTCCATAAATCTCAGGGATGCGGATTTTAGTACCAAAGGGCAAACAATTATGCGCCACCCCGCCCCAGTGCACATGACTTCCGGAAGCGGTAATAAACGGGTTGCTATCGGTTTGGCCGGGAGTAGAAGCATAATAGGTAATATTAGACTGAAAAGTTCTCACTACCAATGGCTGAACATCGTCCATTAAAGGTAATCTTTTAGGGGTCTGTCTTTGCATTTTTTGTTTTATCACGGTTTCTTTGTGAGCGGCCTTAACCTTGGCTTTCAGGTGTCTTTTCTGTTTTTTGTTGATATTTTTGTGTTTTGTTGTTTTTTTAACAATTTTGGTTTTAGTTTGTTTTACTGCCGCAGAGGACTCAGAAGCCGCTGGTATAGGCAATAAAATATTATAAGAAATCAAGGCAACAACCATTAAGCCTAGCGGATTGGCTGTTTTGGTTATTGTCTGGCATAAAGATTGAGTCTTTTTATGAAGCCGGCGAAAGGTTTTCGCTATTTTCATATTTTAATTTAAGGATTAAAAAAACTTCACGTCATAATCACACGCGAAGTTGCGCCAGGATTTTACATTAAAATAGCTTTTTTGTCAATCCTGAAATCGGACAAAGTGTGGAACAAAAGCTTGACAATAAAGTTCAATAAAAAAAATTAGCCAAAAAAAGATAAAAAATATCATAAAATGCCTATAATTAGCTAAATTTTTAAATACTCAAAACCAAAAAAAGATAAAAAATAAACCAACTGGCTAAATATTGTCTGTCCACAGTCCTGTGTATAGCTTATTTGACATAAAACCAAGAATTATAAATAAAACCGCTTTCCTTAACCTTTTTTAGATGCTTTTTAAGATAAAATTGAGCGGGTAGTGACGGCAAAAATAGATCACAATAAAAATTATGGCTAATTTTTGTTAAAAACACAGCGTCAAGCTCTGCTAAATCTAAGGCCTGCTGATAAATTTTTTCCCCGCCAATCACAAAAATAGACTCAATTTTTTGATCGTCAGCTATTTTGAAAGCTTCTAAAAACGAACCGGCTTTTTGAGCACCGGGAAATTTTTTTAACTTATTTTGGCTTAAAACCACATTTTTACGACCAGATAAAGGACGAAAAGCCACAGGTAAACTTTTCCAGGTTTTACTACCCATAATAACTAAGTTTTGCTTCTGGGGATTTTTTCTTTTGGTGGTTGTTTTTTGAAAAAACTGTCTTTCTTTTGGCAAATCCCAAGGAATTTTTCCGTTTTTGGCAATACCGCCTTGGTTATCTGTGGCCACAATAAGAAAAAGCTGATGATTTTTGAACATATCGGGCTGGGCGGATTCGAACCGCCGACCTCACGAACCCGAATCGTGTGCGCTAGCCAGCTACGCTACAGCCCGTTAACTCAAGTATCTTAACAATAAGAAGCATAATAGACAACAGGAAGCTTCTTTGGATTATTTTCTTTCCGGTAATAGATCCCAAATAAGCTGAAACCAAGTACGATAAGTGTTGGCAAGTTCGCGATCAATAAGCACAAAAATACGTAAATGTTCGTCAAAGTAACCTACTTTAGCACCAGAAAAAGTTATGACATAATCTCCAAAAATATCTACCAATCCTTGGGTGGCATATTTTTCCGGTAAAATTTTATATTCGCCGGTGGCTTGCTGAATAACTTCTGGCAATTCTTTTAAAACACCTGGATCAAATAAAGTATAATAGGGCACGTGTCGTTTTTCAAATTCTTTTAAATAATTGGTACGAAAAGATTTATTGACTTGCGGACAATTCCAGAGAGCTTTAGCACCTAAAAAATAAACCGGCTCACTTTGAGAAACGCGTAAAAGATCATTGTGATAATTTTTATAACCCTCAACTCCTTTATAAATATAAGCCGCTTTGGTTGTAGGCTCGGCTTCATAAAGCGTTGCTAATTCAGATAAATTTTTAACTAACCATTTTTCTTTTTCTTGTATTATTTCCAAAAGTTTATTGGGATGAACGGCTTTATATATATGTTCTTTAGGATCTACAATTTTATAAACCAAGCCTTTTTCAATTAAACGATTTAAGGCATCGTACACATTACGACGAGGGACGTTAGAGCGCAGAGCAATTCTGGAGGCATTACTTTCTTCTGTGGATAACATGCCTTCATATATTTTAGCTTCGTTTGGAGATAGTCCTAACTCTTGAAAAAGTTCACTATACATAACTAAAATTTAATAATTTAGCGGGTGATGGATAAGACCCATGGGTGTCATTGAACACCATAGACACTATCTTATATACTTTGTCTACAATAGTCAAAGGCACACGGCCACTGAATATTATCTAACTAAATCTAAAAAATAATTAAAAATCATGAAAGAAAAAAACAACTCAAAAGAATTAATAATTAGCGAGAAAGCCAATTCACAAGAAGTACTTACCTTTTCTACTAATCCCAATCGGGAAGGACGGGTATTGATATTGGCGGTTGGCGGCGCAGGCATTCCCAATACTCACTATAATTTAAATGAAAACTTACGTGAAGCTTTGGAAAAAATTCCATATCTTGTTGATAGTGCGCAAAAAATTGATTATTTAGCACTATTAAAAAAAGACAGCGCCGATATGACTGCACAAGATGTAGCTAGTATTGCCACTACTATTTACCAATATCAAAATGCTTATGACGGATTTGTAGTTGTTGCAGGAACAGATACAATGCCTTATGCGGCTTCGGCCACAGCTTTTGCTTTGCGCGGCATGGGTACACCAATTATTTTTACCGGCGCAACTTTTGATGTGCAAGAATGGGATACAGACTTCAGGCTTAATTTACCAAATGCCATTAAAGTAGCTACTATGGGAGCGGCTGATGTTAATGCTCCCAGTTTTGGTGAAGTGGGAATTTTATTTGATGATTCACTTTCTCGTGCCACAGCGGCAATTAACCGCGGTACGCGTTCCAATAATCCAATTTATACACCCCGCGTTTCAAAACTTGGTGATGTAGGCTGGACTATTAAACTGGAATCCATTGCTAAACAACGCCATCCTTCACAGCTCAACTATTCTTACAACATCAATGTTAATGTGGCTTATTTTGATCTAGTTTCAGAAACGCATATCAGTAGTTTTAATCAATTAGTAGAAGACAAAACTGTGCGCGGTATTGTCATCGGTGCTTTTGGCGCCGGTAATGTGCCCGGTTTGCTTATTCCTTCAATTTATCAAGCGGTGTATGAAAAAGGAAAGGCGGTGGCGGTGATTACTAACAATAAAAAGGGTAGTTCTGATATGGGTCTTTATGATGTGGGAGCGAGAGCGGTAAAAGCAGGGGCAATATCTTTGGGGCCGATGACTAAAGCGGCCGCCATTGAAAAAATGCGTTATGCCTTAAACAATGCCAAAGGTGAAGACCAGATGAAATTTTTGCAAGACGTGGCACGCTTATTACTAACTGCTGTGGCTGAAGAAATACCAAAAGATTTTTCTAGACAAGCGGTTAATTTGATTCGCGATCGTTTTAGTAAAAAACCATTGCCACTTTCTCTCTTTTATAAAGAACTTAAAAAAAGCCAAGCCAACTATACGGTAAAAACATATTGCCGATCTAAGTATACTAAATATAAAATTTTAACTATTAGCATGGGCGGCACCTTTTACATGGAAATAAATTCCGCGGGGTCGCTGTGGCCGACTAAAAGACCATTAGGAGACTTGCTTGATATTAAAGTAAACGGTTTAGAACGCCTGACTTCTCTTGATTATATTGAGCTACATAATACTGATAGCACAGACATTACCCACACTCACCGCAAAGAGCTAGCACGGGTGATTGCCAAATACAAAGATCATTACGACGGTATTGTAGTATTGCACGGCACCGATACTTTGGCCTATTCAGCATCTTCCTTGTCTTATATGCTGATCGGAATTGATAAAGATGTGATATTTACTGGTGCTCAAAAACCAGGCTATGGCTCTTCCGATTTTGATCGCAATTTTGTAAAATCAATTAAAGCTATTATTACCCGATTGAAACAACCAGTAAGTGAGCGGGTAAGACCCGGAGTGAAAGTCGCTTTTGGTGATAAACTGATGATTGGTTCTACGGTAATTAAAGAAGATGAACATGGTATCAATGCCTTTGCACCTGTGGAAAAACATCCGGTAGCTGGTAAACTGGCTTATCAAATTGAACTTTATGACATTACCAAAAATGTGAAAAAAAGACCCTTTACTTTATATACGGAATTTGATTCAGGCGTTGCTTATTATGAATGTATCAGCGCCATAGACATTAGACAATTTGAACGTCTAATTGAAAATCCAGAAGTGAGCGCAGTACTCATTGGCGGTTATGATACGGGTAATATGCCACAACAAATGAAATACTACATTTCTACGGCAGTAAATTCTTATGACAAACCAATTGCTTTTATTTCCCATAATGATAATGGTATTGCGGAAATAAACGCTTCACCGCGTATTAAAGAATTTATTAAAGCAGGAGGAATTGCCCTGGGTGATATGATTAAAGAAAGCGCTTTTCAAAAACTTGGTTTTGCTCAAGGTGTTGTAAAAAAATTAGGTTTAACCGGCCATGAAAAAATGGGATTTGTGCGTAAATTTATGCACACTAACTTTGTAGGGGAAATTTCTGACCATTTTTGTTATGCTGGTGATTTAGTGTATAAAAAAATATTTAATGCCAAAACAATAACTGATATAGATATTCAAAAATCACTGGATCGCTTTACAGAACGCTATAGAAAAGTTAGATGCCATACTAAAAACACCAAAAGAAAAGTGCTTAAAAAGAAACACAAAAAAAGAAAATAAAGCACCATAAAGGTTGAATCATCAACGTGCGCACCTGCCTTCTAAATAGTAAATTATGCGTAGCGCCATGCAAAAAAGTCTTGACTATTTTGCATTTTGATGTATAATAGTCATATATGAAACGTATACAATATAATGCTATTTTACGAGATCTACATAAAAAAATGGTTTTTCTGGTTGGTCCACGACAGGCGGGAAAAACATGGTTGGCAAAAAAAATTGCTCAATCATTCCAACATCCGACATACCTAAATTATGATAAACGCGAAGATCGAGAAATAATTCATGATGAAGCTTGGTTAGAGTCCACTGATTTGCTCATATTAGATGAGTTACATAAAATGCCAAATTGGAAAACTTATGTTAAGGGGGTGTTTGATACAAAAACAAAGCACTTGTGTATTCTTGTCACAGGAAGTGCACGACTGGATACATTTCGGTCTGGCGGTGAATCTTTAGCGGGCAGACAATTTACTCATCATCTTTTTCCTTTTTCTCCTGCGGAATTACGTCAGACGTCTTTTGTTAAAGATATTGATAAATTTATGAAACGAGGTGGTTTTCCTGAACCGTTTTTAGCAAACAACGATCAAGATGCGGACCGCTGGCGTATGCAATATATTGACGGACTTATTAGAGAGGACATTCTTGATTTTGAACATATTCAAAATTTACGAGCTATTCAATTAGTGCTTGAAATGTTACGTGAAAGAGTCGGTTCACTAATTTCCTATTCATCTATAGCCAGCGATGTTGGTGTTTCTCCTACTACGGCGCGAAAATACATTCGTATTTTAGAATCATTGTATATAATTTTCTGCGTTACTCCATTCACAAAAAATATTGCTCGCTCAATCTTAAAAGAACCAAAAATTTATTTTTTTGATACTGGAATGGTGGTTGATAATCCGGGCAAACGGTTTGAAAATATGGTAGCTAATTGTCTGTTAAAACATGTATATGAAAGGATTGATTACCGAGGGCAAAGGGCAGGGCTACATTATCTTCGAACTAAAGAAGGAAAAGAAGTAGATTTTTGTGTAACGCAAGACAACATAATAGAATATTTACTTGAAACAAAATATAAAAACAAAATGATTGATTCTTCTTTGTTGTATTTTTCTAAAAAATATAAGCTACCCGCCATTCAATTAGCAAAGGAAACAAAAAGAGAGCGTAAAATAAATGAATACATAACGGTGCGTCGATCAGATCAATTTCTACCAGAATTATTTGTGTTATAATTTAAGCGGGTAGGGGGAATCGGTTCCTGGGTTGGCATTGGCTTGCCGCTGGCAACCCAATGATCGTTCAACTTCTCCCTCGACCAGCTCGGGATCGTTTCGCTTCCAACCCTTCGATTCAGGTTGAACAATTTTGTTAAGTTTGTTCCCAAACAATCTGTTTTATAATTTTAAGCGGGTAGGGGGAATCGGTTCCTGGGTTGGCATTGGCTTGCCGCTGGCAACCCAATGATCGTTCAACTTCTCCCTCGACCAGCTCGGGATCGTTTCGCTTCCAACCCTTCGATTCAGGTTGAACAATTTTGTTAAGTTTGTTCCCAAACAATCTGTTTTATAATTTTAAGCGGGTAGGGGGAATCGGTTCCTGGGTTGGCATTGGCTTGCCGCTGGCAATCCAACGATCGTTCAACTTCTCCCTCGACAGACTCGGGATTGTTTCACTTCCAACCCTTCGATTCCAGTTGTCTAATTTGATTAAGGTGTTGACCCAATAACTTTTTTTTGAATAGTTTAAGCGGGTAGGGGGAATCGAACCCCCTTCATCAGCTTGGAAAGCTGAGGTAATACCGGTATACGATACCCGCGCATAATGTTGTAAAAAAAAGAACACAAAAAAGTATATCGTAAATCATTGCTTTTGTAAAGCTACAGTTTAAACAAAATTTAAACTTAAGTTAAAAAATTAAATTTTCTAATTTAAGAGTACTCCGCCGTCTACCACTATCATTTTTCCGGTCATATAACTGGACGCATCACTGGCTAAAAATAAAGTGGCCATGGCAATATCATCCGGTTCTCCCATGCGACCTAAAGGAATACGCGCCAAAAACGCCTTCATTACTTTTTCCATATCCATCGCGGCCGGGGCACTGCCTTGACTCAGTTTAGCCACCCCCTCGGTAGCCACCCCGCCCGGAGCAATGGCGTTCACGCGTACGCTGTGTTTTCCCATTTCCAAGGCAAAGTTTTTCGTAAATCCCCATACTCCATGCTTGGAAGCGTCATAAGCGGCCAAACCAACCATACTTGGATGTAATGCGTCAATAGAAGCAATGTTGATCATTACTCCACCATCTTGTTTAACCATTTGTTTACCCACCTCTCTTGAAGTTAAAAACACACTGCGTAAATTAACGGCCTGAATTTTATCCCACAATGTTAGCTCCATTTCCAAAACCGGTTTTTGCGGAAAAATTCCGGCATTATTCACTAATACATCAATTTTTCCAAATTGCTCTATGGTTTTGCTAACCAATTGCACAACATCTTGTTCCGCACTCACGTCTGTTTTAATAAACACACACGGTACCTCATTGGTATTAAGAGCATTGGCTTTTTCCTGGCCAACTTTTTCATCAATATCCGCCATCACCACCCCAGCACCGGCTTCATGAAAACGCTCCACGATGCCGTAGCCAATACCCATGGCTCCGCCTGTGACTATAACGATTTTATCTTTAAAATTAAATAATTCTGATATTGATTTTTTTGCCATAAAATTTTATTAAGTTTATATAATCACAGTATAGCAAACATCATTATAAAAGCAATGCAAGCAAAACAAAAAACCCCGCAAAATGCGAGGTTTTTTAACTTTAGAAAAATTTTACTCTGCGCGATCAGTTGACCATTTAGCTTCCATGGCGGCCAAACGTACCGCTACTTTATTCATGGCGCGACGAGATTGCAATAATTTGGTGGCCGCTTGGTGTAATTCTGTAATGTCGTCACCCTGACCATCAATACCGGCAGTATACAGAGTATCACCTTCAGTATGTAAATCTTCGGCTTGAGTCAAGAGCGTATTTAAACGAGCGGTTTTAAAATCTAAAGCTTTATAGTTATCACGAGCGGCCTTGGCGTCGTTAATTTGCCAGCCAAGATAAACGTCCGTGGCGTGTACTTTTAACTTTAAGAATTCTTCCAGCTTATTTTTGAAAGCGTCTTTGCGACTGTTTAAATCAGCGCGCGCTTCGTCTACCAGCGTATTGATTTCAGTTTTAGCCTCATCTTCGGTAATAGTACCGGCGGTTAAGTCCGCTTGAATGCTTTCCAGCTCCTCAATTTTTACTCGTTCATAAGAAATGGTGGCGCGTAAAGTGGTTTGCAAAGTGCGTTTTTCTTGAGCGTTGGCAAAAA
This sequence comes from Candidatus Kerfeldbacteria bacterium RIFOXYC2_FULL_38_9, assembly GCA_001818355.1. GTDB lineage: Bacteria > Patescibacteriota > Patescibacteriia > UBA9570 > XYC2-FULL-38-9 > XYC2-FULL-38-9. Next base: position 43,072 of record MHKJ01000060.1, read on the forward strand.
TTATGTTGTACCACAAATCTTTTTCCGCTTGCACTAAAAGTGCGTCTACACCCTCCAACTCATCAACCATGGCAGTCAAACAATCGTTGACGCTGGCATCACAGGTTGTTTGCAAGGCTTGAAGTTCAGCGCGCGTGTCTTGAATTTGCGCTCGCACCTCATCTGAGGCGGTTTGCAATTGTTCTGCTGTAGTTTCAGCAGAAACGTATGATGGCATAACCATCAACATCAGGGCGAGAGTTAATCCCGCTAAAGGCATGGTTTTTTTCATAAAAATGTTTTAATAATAATACTTAAATAATATTTTTATTGATTTGATTGATTAACGCTTTATTGGTCGTAAGCATGTTACACCTGTTAATCGGGCTGCCGAGAATTGAACTCGGTCTACACCCACCCCATGGGCGCGTACTACCGGTATACTACAGCCCGGAACTTAAAAAGTATACCAAAAAAGAGTATAACTGTCTATATTTAATACACCTCTTTCTGATAACACTCTGCACAATAAACTTGATGACTGGTGTCTGGCGGAAAAGATGTTTCAAATTCGTTGTTGCAACCTGTTTTCATACATTTGCCGTGGTAGATTTTATTAGGTTGTTTTAAAGCTAATCTGTCAACATGGCGGCAGTTAGAACACTTGCGTGGCAAAGGAATGCTCTCTTTTTTGTAAAAAGCTAATTCTTGAGCAATGATTTTATAATTACGTTGACACCCTGTACAAACTAAGGTTTCCTTAATAATATTGTCATCAATTTTTTCAATATCTGCGGGGATTTCTTCCCATTTTTTGGTTTCTTTACCGCTAGTATAAGGTAAATTATCAGTCCATCTAAACCCCAGTTTCAAGGCCTCTTCTTTTTTTAAAGGATAGAGTTCTGTTGCAACTGATTCGTTGTAAGCCATACGGCTTAGCTTGCCCGGAAAAAACTGACCATATTCACCTGTGTTTCTCATTTTATTTTTCAACTTTATCACCAATTTTTTATACTCGTCTTCTGAATATTGCTTATTAAAAATACAAAACTTTTTTTTCTTTAATCCCACACAAGCAAAGCAATTACTACAACTACGACACTCGGCACAATATTCTAAATCACTGCACCCCGGCCAACATTCTTGACAAAATTTTAAATTATACGCACTTGCTCCAATGACACAACATTCATAACAATTCTCTATATCAGACCCCCAATAACAAACGTCATAAGTGTCTTTGATTGTGGGAAGATTGAGATATGCACAATAACTACAATTTTCACAACCGTTCATTGAATAAGAATTTTTTACATTTTTACAATTATAAATATAGTCACCAGAACAATCTTCAGAATTAGCTGTGTGTATATATTTTACAATTGCTTCGCTCCAAGCTTTTTTAGCTTTGCTTAACCACTTATTCCTTTCTTCAACATCTCCCAAATTTAAAGCCCTAAATTTCTTTTGATATTCTTCTGGTGTTAACTGCTCATCAAACCAATAATATTTTTGGTTATTTAAATTAGTGCAACCAAAACAATTTGTACAACCATTACAATTAAAACAAAAATAACAGTCATTTATGTTACTGCAATCCAAACAATAAAAAGAATGGTACACATCTTTGCTATTAACTATTTCATAAGAAAGTTCTATGTAATAGCTATAAAAAATATCCATGCTATTAAAAACATTATTTAACGCTTCGGAATAGTAGGTTTCTACAGCCTCTGCAATATTAAAAGTTAAATAGCAATTTTTCAAAGTATTCGCTCCGTTGCAGAAACTGCTATTTTCCATGGTGTCTTGTTGCACGGTTAAAGACAACAATGGCGTTTTTTTAGTTAGTTCTAATATTTGATCAAAAATGGATTTATTCCAGTCAATATCTTGAGCAAAATCAGCTGCATTCCATTTGTCACTAAAATAGCACTCAGGACAAATAATTCATCCAACCGGCATCAGAAGAAACCATTGATAAGCCTTGTTTTTTACATAAAGCACAAGTGTTGTAGTAAAGTGTACGCATATGGCATAAGGTACATAAACGTCGTGGTAAAAAGTTAATATTTACTTGAAAATTAGCCTAAAATAGGCTAATTTTTAATTTGATAATTAATAAAT
>MHKJ01000061.1:0-4042 GCA_001818355.1 Candidatus Kerfeldbacteria bacterium RIFOXYC2_FULL_38_9
TTCCAACCGCGCTTACCGGCTAAAACTAATTGTAAATTTTGTTGCTCTGGCGAAAGTTTTTGTAAACACTCGTCAAACGCCTGAATCAAACGCACTAAGTTTTTACGAGGTTCAAGGGTACCTATGAATAAAATAAATTCATTAATAACTCGCTTAAAGCCTTCGTCATTTTTCGCCCGTGCTCGCTTATCCGCTCCAAGCCCTTGGTCGCGGAGCTGTGCGCGGACAAAAAACGGCTTCGGCATTCGCTCGTTACATTTTAAGTGAGCCAAAAAAGTATTACCCGCTTCATAAACCACTTTTATTTTTTGCGGATCAATATGAAAACGCTCTATAATTTGATTTTTGGTAGCGGTAGAAACGCTAATGATTTTTCGGGCTTTACGTAAAGAACGCGGCACGCTGACATTTTGCGAAAATTTGGACTGTTTGGGAAACCATTCAGGATGATTGTAAATTGCCAAATCGTGAATGGTTACTACAGATTTTCCTTGATAGCCCAAGGGGATGATGTTGGCTGGCGCGTGAAAAACATCTAATTTTTGTTTTTTGATAAAACGCGCCGTAAGATAATGCGAATAAACCAAAGGCAAAAACCGCTTAGCTTTAAAAAAAGGAAAACACGCACCTTTGGCATTGGCTTGTAAAAAATTAGCGTTATTTTTCTCAAAAAAAAGCACAAACTCGTCCTGTGGATATCTTTTTAGAAGATTTTGGACTAAATTTAACGTGTAATATTCCACTCCGGCGAGCATACTGCCTGCTTTTTCAATTTGGCGGCAATCTATTCCAATACGCATAAGGCTTGACAGAATTTAATTGATAGTTTAACCTTCGGCACACTAGTCCAACCTAACCTATCTTTTTTCCCCTGATGCGCTAAGGGGAGAATGCGGTGACAGGTAGTTGGACTTTATTTTTTTGACAAATTTTTTGGCTTAGTATAAGGTATTTTTTATAAGCTTCTGCAAACTACCCCGCCCATCCTCTCAAGATTTTTACACCACGGGAGGGGGTAGAGTTGCAGGAGCTATTTTTTTACATTTTTTCCGGGGCGCTTACTCCTAATATTTTCAAAGTTTTAGCTAAAACTATTTGCGTGGCTTTTACCAGCTGGTAGCGTGAAGCCAAAACTTGATCGTTGTCAATAACACGACACTTGTCATAAAAATGATGAAAAGCGCGCGCCAGGTCTTGGGCATAAGTGGTCAAATGATGCGCTTCATAGGTTCTTACAACTTCTTCCAAAATTTCTGGCAAACGCATTAGCTCGCGTGCCAAAGAACGTTCGGCGGCATGGCTGATAACTATTTTTTCTAAAGCTGGCACTCCTTCTTTTTCCGCGTTTTTTAACATACTGCAAATGCGCGCGTGAGCATATTGCACATAAAATACCGGATTTTTTTCAGATTTTTCGCAAGCAAGAGACAAATCAAAAGTCATCTGCCGATCCGAAGAATACATCAAAAAGAAAAAACGAGTAACGTCGTTGCCTACTTCATCAATCAGCTCTTCAATAGTCACAAAATCCCCTTTGCGCTTACTCATGCGCATTTCCTCTTTGCCTTTCATCAAAGTAACCATTTGCGTAAAAATAATATCAAACCGCGTGTCAGACTGCAAAAGCGGAGGAATGGCTTTAAGGCGTTTTTCATAACCATGGTGATCCGCGCCCAAAATCAAAATAATTTTCTGGAATTTGCGCTCGAAAGCCCGATGATAAAAAAGGGCAACATCCCCCTGCATATAAGCTCCCTCTCCACTGCTTTTTATCAAAACCCGATCTTTATCATCGCCATGTTTTGTGGTTTTTAGCCAAACAGCGCCGTCTTTTTCATAAATGGCTGATTTTTCTTTTAATTTAGCTAAAATCATCTTTGGCAGGTTTAAATCGTACATGGATTTTTCCGAAAACCAACTGTCATAATGAATTTCCATCTTATGAGTAACCACGCGCTTAATTTCGGTGAGCATTAAATTAAGAGCCAATTCTTTTACGCGTTTTTTAATCCATTCCATTTTTTCCGGATTGGATAATTTATAATCTTCCAGCTCAATTTTCTGCGCCAGCTCTTTAATATATGCGCCTTGATATAATTCCTCATCATAAGCCACATTGATACCCTGGCTTTGCAAATAGCGACGCATTACTGACTCGCCTAACATATCAATTTGATGACCACGATCGTTAATATAATATTCCCGGCTTACGTCAAAGCCCTGATCTTGATAAACATTGGACAAAACATCACCCAAATAACCACCGCGGCCATTGGGCAAAGTAAGAGGGCCTGTGGGATTGGCGGAAATAAATTCCAGTAAAACCTTGGCTTGAGCGCCTTGGTTGCTGGAACCGTATTTTTCTTTTTTATCTAAAATTTCTTGCACCGCTTGGGCAAACTGAACATTGGCGGAAAAAAAATTAAGAAATCCCGGGGGAGCGATTTGCACTTCGTCATATTGTCCGGCATTGAGGTGTTCTCGAATTTCCTCGGCAATTTCCAAAGGAGATTTTTTTAAAACAGGCGCAAGCTGTAAAGCAATATTACACGCAAAATCGCCGTGGGTTTTATCATTAGGTTTTTCCACCACAAACTTCGGTAAAGCAAAATTTGGCCAACCACCTTCGTGTTGCAAGCCATAAATCGCTTGGGTAATATCATCAATAATATTGTTTTTCATGATCTTTACTATATAACAAAATTTATCTTTTTTCAATGCCTTGCGTCTTGGGTTTATTCAGGATAAACTAAAAAACACCTATGAAACCGATAGAAAATAAATACGTACGCAGTAGTTATGACCTTTTAGATTGTTTTGAGGCCGGTTTGGTGTTGCACGGCGCGGAAGTAAAATCCATCAAAAAAGGAGCGGTGCATTTAAAAGCGGCTTACGTGATTTTGGAAAATAATCAACTTTGGCTAAAAAATACGCACATTGCTCCTTATCAAAGAAACAATCAACCTCATTACGACCCGGAACGACCGCGAAAACTGCTCTTGCGCCGAACGGAAATAAATTCTATAATAGGAAAACTTCATAATGCCGGCTTGACATTGATACCCAAAAAAGTGTATAGTAAGCGCGGCTTGATTAAAGTGGAAATCTGTCTTGGTCGAGGTTTGAAAAAATACGATAAGCGCGCCAAACTGAAAAAAAGAGACCTGGATAGAGAAACGGCACGCGAATTAAAACAAAAAAGATAAACGTTCGCGGAAAGAGGTTTTGCAAAAACCGTTTTCCGGGGATGTTTCATAATCGATGGTTCATTTCCAAAAAAATCCGCATTTCGAGCTGAAAATCTCGTTAAAATTTTCAAATTTCTAAGTGCAAACTTAGTCAGCCGCGTGAAGGAAAAAGTGTCTGCTTTGGCAGCCGCTTTTGCTCCAACACGTATGGCTTCCGTTACAGCTTAAATTCTGTAACCATCGCGCTTGTTCAGGCCTCATAGACAAACCGCGGTGCCATTTTTTGAGGCTTACGTCTGATCGTGTTTGGGTGAAGACGGACAACTTAACAAACTCGAGATTACGGCGCTTTTGCTTGTTCTTAAGCCATAATCTTTAAAAAAATAAACAAGCTATAAATGTAGAAGGTTAGTTTGGACGGAGCTAGACGCGGGCGTGATCCCCGCCATCTCCACAAAAAATAATCAAATAATAAAACCACCATTAGTAAAGACTACAAAAAAAACGAACAAATTCGCGTGCCCACCGTCAGAGTAATTGGAGAGAGAGGAGAAAAACTGGGAGTAATGTCTACCGGAGCGGCTTTAATCCTGGCTCAGCAGGCAGAGCTGGATCTGGTAGAGGTATCTCCAAAAGCCGAACCACCGGTGGTAAAAATTGTCGACTTTGGAAAACTGCAATACGAAAAAGAAAAACAACTGAGAAAAAGCAAAGCCTTGTCTAAAAAAGCCGGCGGCGGTGAAATAAAAGGCTTGCGGCTTTCCATGAAAATTTCCGATCATGACATCATGGTGCGGGTAAAAGCCGGTCAAAAATTCTTAGATCACGGTCATAAAGTAAAAATAGAGGTAAGA
>MHKJ01000061.1:4057-19735 GCA_001818355.1 Candidatus Kerfeldbacteria bacterium RIFOXYC2_FULL_38_9
TTTTAGAAAGAGAAATAACACTGGAACAACCCATAAAACGTTTAGGTTCAGCTTTTTCCGCTCTAATTTCTGTTAAAAAACAATAATTTCAAAATCATGAGTAAGCAGAAGAAAAAAACCGTTAAGTGTATTTCCAAAAGAGTATGGCGTACCAAAAATGGCAAAAAAGCCGGCAAGCTGATGAAAAGAAGCTGTGGCCAAGATCATTTTAACGCGCGCGAAGGTGGAAAAACCATGCGGAACAAACGCCAGGATAAAAACATCGCAAAAACTATTAAAAAGAATATTAACGCAGTAATCTAGTATGGCCAGAATAAAAAGAGGATCCGAAAGGACCAAAAAACGCGGCAATCTTTTAAAAAGAGCAAAAGGCTTTTATGCCGGAAGAAAAAACAGCACCCGCTTGGCAAAACAAGCGACTAAAAAAGCCGGACAGCGCGCTTTTGACGATCGCAAATTAAAAAAGCGTGACTTTCGTGCTTTGTGGCAAATAAAAATCAGCGCCGCAACCAAAGCGCAAGGCTTGTCTTACAGCGCCTTTATGGGAGCTTTGAAAAAAGAAAAAATAGAGCTGGATCGCAAAATTTTAAGCCAACTGGCCGAATATAATCCAGAAATTTTTAGCCAAATTATCGCCAAAGTGAAAAAATAATCTTACACTGCCGCACTGTCTACTTTCTTTTTGTTTGTTTCTGTTTCATTTGGATCTGATAATTCACTCGTATATTCATCTATTATCTCTCCACTGTCTTCACTATCATCAGGTGTTAAAGCTATATCATCAAATTGTTCAGCATCAGAGGCTGTACCTGTTTGTTTTTCCGTTGATGGAACCTCTGTCATCCTATTTTCAATAGGTGTTTTTTGAGTACTGCCAGATTGCGGCAAAAATTCTTCAGTTGCTCCGGGTAATTCTTCTACCGGCTGTTCCTGTGCTTGAGCTGGTTCTATTTGGGCAACAGCAGAATCTGCTGGGACTTCTTCTTCATCAGGAGACAGCTCTTCTAAAAATCTTTCGTTTCCCAAAAATGCAGAACCTATTGGTTCAGTGGTAGCTTCCCTGGTTATATAAGTACCCTCAGTAGTGGGCATTTCTTGGAAAGTACGGCGGACAATTTGTCCGTCATCAAAAAGGCTTAACAAATAAGGCATGTCTTGCGTTTTATATTTATAACGACCAGTGATACCAGGAATGCCGTGAAAGCTAATATCTGAGTCTGCCGTTTTACTTGGAGTAATCAGCACAATGTCTTTGGTAAAACGCATATTTAAGCTTTGACCGGCTTTGGTGGTAAAAGACCTGGTTAAATAATGATCGGTTGGCAAATCATGCACTATATCTTTATCAGTCAAACGAAATTTCGCCAACAAATAATTAAACAGGTACTCTCTGCCAAAATTTTCATAAGGCTGTAATTCTGCTCTTCCTCCTTCCGGAGCCGGAGTTTCTGCTGTGGCTGTGCTTGGAATTTCCGGAGTAGCATTAAGCTCTACCGTGTCAGGAGCGGCAGGGGTAGGCTCTTCTCCGCCATCTGGTTTTGGCGGTTCTGATTTTTTTCTAAATATAACACCGTCTTTGAATAATTTAATAAAATCTATCATCTGAGGAGTAGAATATTCATATTCACCACTAACCCCATTCAACACTTGTTCTGTTTCGGTTTCGTCACGAACCATAACCCACACTTTATTATCAGTAAAAGAAATATCAACTTTTTGCCCATCAACTTTGGTAACAAATTTATCCTCTATCTCTAAAGGCTCCATCAAGCCCTGGCCTTGTTTCACTTCCTCAGTAGTTAAATAACCATCAGCAAGTAAGCCGGCAATAACTGTTTCTCTGGTGAATTTTTTAATTTCTTCCGGTGTCAAACTTCTGACAGGAGTTTCTGCTAATAAATCTGTAACATCTGGCAGACCATCAACATCATCAAGTCTTATGTATTTTCTCCGTTCTTCTTCTGACATTCCTTCTTGAAAAAACCTGTCCTCAGCTTTGGCGGCCGCGGCCGGTTCTTGGCGCAAACCTGCTTTTTCTGTGGCGTCAACACTTGCCGAAGATGAAGAAACACTACGTATTTTTTCAGTTGGAACATCGTCCGGAGATGGGGTTCCTGCCGGTTTTAATTTTCCACTTTTAAAAAACTCCAAAAAATTTCGATAATAAATAATGTGAGCTAAAGGCTCTTGACGAACCAGCACGCCGTTGGCATCCGGTATTAGTGGCACTAAGTGAAACCCGGCTTGAAAATCATCCACCTCGGCCGCATAACGCGTTGCATTATGAAGACCGAAAGTTTTTCCATATTCGTGTGTCCAAATAAATTCCGTACCACGCCGACCGCTGGCATAATCTTTAGGAGTAAAACCGAAAGAAATCATATTCTCCAAAATAAATGCGCCCTCTCCGTCGACAAATTCATAACGGCGGCGGTTTTTATCGAAAATAGCCGGCGGCATAGCCTCTATCAATTGATCAATACTGGCTATTTCCGAAGTTTTATTTTTTAAACTGACTTTTTCCGGCACAGCCCCCCAACCCTCTGCTTCGCTTAAACCAAAGCTGGTAAGTTTTAATTCCTGAGCCACTAATGCTATTTGATTGGCGGTTTTGCCAAAATCCGTCAAATGTTCTAAAAAACCAGAGGTTACCGCGGGCAAATCTGCTTGTTGTTGTCTTAATTCAGTTAAAATATCGCTTTTTTTCTTCAGCTCTGCCTGAGCGGATTTTAAATCATCTGTTAAACTTGTGTCTAAGGTCTCATTGGTTGCTTTTTTAGCGGTTTGTACGGATAATAATTGATCGGAAATTTTTTCTTTGGCCTTTTGCGCGGCTTGATATTGAGTCTCAGCAGAAGTAATTTTTTCTTGCAAAGCAGTCGCCGCAGTAAAATCAATTTTCTTTAAAGCTCGTAAACCGTTTTGTAATTTACCCAAAAGCACATCCAGCTGATTAAGGTTGGCAAGGGCTTTGGTCGGCTCGCCTTTTGACCAGGCGGCTTTGATAAAATCATCTATGTGAATGTTGGCCGAAATAGTTGTGGAGATTTGCTGTGCTTGTTCCAGTGTGGCTTTAAGTTGCGCCGTAAAATTATCTGTTGTACCATCGGTTTTGTTAGCTTCCGGGCCATAGGCCTGAAAAGCTTTGGCTAAACCTTGGGAAAAATTTTCATCAAGCAAGCCAGACAATAAACTGGCTATATCTTGCGCTTTTTTTTGAGCGTTTTCACAAACTTCTTTAGCTTGAGCTTCTAATACCTCTTGTGCCTCTGCGGTTGCGGGCGTTGTGGCACCTGCTTCTTTTTGCGCTAATGCTGATTTTAATTGAGCAACTAACCCGGTTTGATCTGCTGTTAAAGCTAAACGATCTTGAGCTTCATTACCGGTTATCGCCAATCTGAGCGCAGGAACATCAGGCAGTCGTACTTCGCAATTTATCGATCTTGGCGCCGCACCCACACTGGGGATTAAATAATCCGCTATGACCAAAGAAGCGTTTTGATCTGTTAAAATAGTATTTAACTCGGTGATATTAAAAGCACGCACATAATTAAAAAAACGCTCGTTTAAAGCCTGTAAAGCACGCTCGCGCAAAACCGGGTCTGTTTCCAGCATGTCAGCCAAACGATAATTTTCTCTGCCCGTCACAGTGGCGCCGTGAATGTAACGGATTAACTCGGGCAAGGGGGTGCTGGAATTTTTCAACCACTCTAAATATTGGGCATCTTTGGCAGATGGCTCTACTATTTCCATGGTGCCGTTGTTTATCATATCAATAAACGCTTGCCGGTCTAACCGACACCATACCGCGGGCTTATCAATTTGTAATTCAACTCTATCTTGATTATAACTTTTACCTGGAGCGTTTCCTCCTATAACTTTATATCTGACAATGGCAGTTCTTTTGTTTAAAGCAACGGTTTGAGCGCCATCTCTGGCTATTAAACTGATGGTTTCTCCTGTTTTAGGGGTGATGGCAAAAATCGGATCGGTTTTTATGGGATGGCCTGCTTCTGTTAATTTTTTTTGAAGCTCTATGAAATGTTCTTGGCCTTGTTGTTCAATTTTTAAATAATCAAAAGACGCCTCTCTTAAATCTGAGGCGGTTAAAGTGCTTAAAAAAGAATCAATTGAATCTTGATCCAAAACAGTGGTTATTCCCAAACCATTAAATGTCAAAACGTCTTTTAACTTTTCGGCTATTGTTTTTTTCTTTTCTTCCTGGGTAAGCTTTAAGGCGCCAACTGTGTGCGCGTTTGGATCTTTCAAAAGAGCGCGCATTTCTTTTATTTTTCCCGAAGTTGCGGTAAGAATATTTTTAATTTCTGTAATTTTATCTTCAATGGCTTTAATTGATTTTTGGGCTTCAGCTTTTTTTTCATCCGCAGATTTTGCTGAACCGTCTATTTTGGAAAAATCTAAAATGTGTTCAAAAATTTCTAAAAAATTTATCCACAGCTCATCTTGATTGGCCACATATTCATTACCCAGCTTCATAAATTCCAAACGAATTTTTTCTTTTTCCGTTTGATCATCACCTTTTAAAATATCTTCAAAAGCAGAATCTTGTCCTGTTTCCAAAAAAAACGGCGCCGTTAAAGCCTTGTTATAAAAATACTCGTTTACCACCTCTTGATAAAGAGCTCCGACTTCCACCTCTAAAAGAGGCAGGGCTTGATAATTTTCTTTGGTATCACTGGCCGGTTCGGTAATAAAAACATCTCCGGTAAATGCTTGGGGAAAAGGAAAATGCGCCGTCACTTCATAAGCACGATCGACAGTAGTAGCATTTTTTGCTTGACCAAGATAAACAGCATTACTATCTGGTGTATGACCTTTTGTTTGAGTAAGCTCAAGATCTGTTACTGTTGCACCTTTAGCCTGTTCTACTTTTGAGGCCAAGCGCGCTTCTTTTTCAGCCTCTCTTTTTTTTTGAGCTTCAGCCAATTTCCTTTTCGCTTCTCTAAGTTGTTCTGCAGGATCGTTTTGCGCCGGAACCGGTGAAGCTGATGGAGCCGTCTTGCCCTTTCTTACAACCTCAGGTAATTTTCTTTTTTTTACGGTTTTTCTCATATTTTTATTTTTTGCTATCTATTTTCTATTAAATAAATAATAACACGATTTTTGCTTTTTTTCAACTACTGTGCTAAAAATAAAGAACAATTACAAAAACAGCATAGTATACAGCATTTTTTTCATTTTGTCAATGAGGATAAAAATCACTAAAATCTCTGGACACCATCAAAAAAAATGTTTATACTACTTTAGTTGTTCTTTAATTTGGGGGTGTAGCTCAGTTGGTTAGAGCGTCTGCCTGTCACGCAGAAGGTCGCGGGTTCAAGTCCCGTCACTCCCGCAAAATAAAAAACGCTGTACCTGCTTGAATATATACTCAAGCATAGGTAAGATACATTATATGTCAGATATTACAAAAAGGTTGCGGCATGCTGATCCGAACACATTGCTTGCAGTACTCAATGATCAGCAACGAAAAGAAGTTGTGTGGATTTTATCAAAACATCCCGAATTGTTTAATATATTCATAAAAAATTTGATACAAAAAATCGCAGCAACACGAGAAAAAAGTAATCCACAGGCACAAATACTAGTGGAAGAAAAAATACAATTACAGCATATTCTTTATGAGGAAAACTAATGTAGAACAACGTATCAATGCACGGGAAAGATGCCCAGACAGTACTATTGATTTTCATGAAAGTGAAATAGGATGGCGACAAAGTATATTGGATCGGTTAAGAAGACATCCAAAAGGAAAACATGCAGAAAAATTGGTAAAAGCACTTGCGCTTGTATCACTGTTTTCATTATCAACTGAAGTTTCAGCACAAATGCCAGATGAAGTAGAACCACAGGCCATTGAAGAAAAAGCTGAACAACCATCCACAGAAGAGATTAAGCTCAAAGAACAAACCTTCGAGCAAAATGCTACAGCATTTCAACAACGTATTGTTGAACTCTATCATCATACCAAACGGCCAATAGAATTGGTGCAAGGAATCACCTTTGGATATCTTGAACAGCCATCCAATGCTAATTCATCTCTTATGCGTGCGTTATTTTTTGAAGTGAGCATGGATAGTCATGCAACACCTATGCAACGGTTGCAGAGTGATCAAGAAATAAATGCCACAGAAAGAGTAAATATATACCCCTATCAATTGCTTGTTGAAGAGAAAGACGACAGTGTTTCTGTTAGTATGTTCGATTGGCTTGCTACAGAAAAAATCTACGAACGTTCGCTGGCAAGAGTCGACATAGCTAACGCACATACAATTGCAAATGATATTCAAGACGTGATTGCTCAACGATCACTCTATCAGCTAAATCGTTTGAAAGAAATCTTGAATCTTGATGTAGAAACAGATGAAAATTTTTCTATGGCATGGGAAGATTATTATCAAGAAAGACCAGGTTTAGAAAACCTTTTGCAACAGTATGAAGGTATAACAATCACATTCGGCAGATCGAAAAAGTCTCAGCAACGCCTTTCTGTGGATACAGTCTATGTGTCAGGCAAGGATTTTGAAGGAAAAAAACTTTCTCTCAATGTCCCTTGTAAACGAATTGATTTTGAGAGAAGAGTTACACCCGAAGAAATACAAGGACGAGAAGATCATTGGAGCATTGAGCAACCAGCATACACAATGAGAGTATTGTATGAAGATGATCCTTCTGGTTTAGCGCAAGAAAAAGTAACGATTTGGCCAAAGCCACAGATAAAGCAGCCAAACGTGGCACTTGATCTTTCTCCACTTGGGATAGAACAACCTGTCGATCAATTTCTACATGATCAAGACAAAAGAACAGTAAGAACGGTAGGGCCGTACACTGTTATTACCGAACCCACTGGTAAGGATTTGAGTAAAAAATATAGTGATCTCTATCCACACATGCAACGTGGAATAGAACAAACAGAGCGTTTTTATGGCCTCAATCCAGGTGAGGTTATCATGCAGATTGAGCTCGATCAAGATACAGTAATCACATACTTTGATAATGTAGCAGCACACGTTTTTATGGATGATCCCCATACGATTCATATTGGCACAGGCGATATGTTTAAAGCGAATAATACAGCGAAAATAAATAAAAAGTTTATTTCGCGCATACTCGAGCAATTATTTATTCATGAAGCACACCATTGTATGTTAAACTACTTTCAAATTGACGAACATCCTCAAGTGATATTAGCATTTGAAACATTGTCGAAATCAACATTTCGCGCATTAGATAGAAGCCTTGGGAAAGAACTCTCTAGCGATTATAAAATTTGGGAAGCAACAGACATTGCGTTGCACATACTTATGAATGAACAATGGCAAGAAACACTTCGCTCCCTGAAACCCAAACAATTACAAGAATATACAAACTTTTTAAAGGCTTTAGAAACAGCGCTACAAGAAAAAGCTCAACAAACCACGCATCAACAAAGAGTACTCCCCCCAAACGCACCAGTACTTGATCGGATACAACAAGCAATTCAGTTTGCAGAAAATCAACTATCTCTTTTTCGCGAAAAATAGCGAAATTTATTCGATGGAATATCCCGTTGACGTTGGTCTATCTTCTTTCTTTTTAGAGGGTTGCCTACTTTAGTAAGTTTGCGCACATTGCGTTCTTATAAAACATACAAAATAACAGATTTCACAACCATATTGGTAGTTTTTAGATTACACATGTAAGTTACATTTATTCTTTTTTTTAAAAATGCTATTGATTTTTTTGTTTGTTATATTGTAAAATATTATCCACAGCACAACATTGACATAAAACCAAATACACTATATGTTGCTTCTATGTTAAAAAGATCTGCAAACAATAATAATCAAAATAATAACCAGCCCCAGCTGGCGATGTTTGCGTTGATATAATAATTACTACGAAATCAACCCTACAAAGCCAGCGAAAGCTGGCTTTTTTGAATGCTTAAAAGCACGTTCAATCTTGTTCCCTAAAATCATTTTAGAGCACAAGATGGGGTGTAGCTGAGCTGGTAATAGCGCCCGACTGTTAATCGGGAGATCGCAGGTTCGAGTCCTGCCGCCCCAGCAAATTAATCATTAAACTACTTTCATGCCTACGTATCTATCACTATTCATTATCGGGTTTACTGCAGCAGCTTTGCCTGGTGCTGTACAAACAACGGTTTTTTCTGCTACTTTACGCGGTAAAATTATGAGTGGGATAAAAGTTGCCCTTGGCGCTGCCTGTATGAACGGAACATATTTTTTTCTATCGTACTACGGCATTACAGAAATAATAACGCATTATACCATTGCTAAACTAATTATTGGTGCTGTAGGTTTTTTGTATATTCTTTGGCTGGGTGTTGGCGGTCTTAAAGATACAATTAAAAAAAGAGAGACGGCAAAAACAAAAAAATCTGCAGGATTTTTTAGCGGCATTCTTTTAGTAGCTTTGCATATTCCAACACTTATCTATTTTTTGAGTATTGCAGGTAGTTTTTATCAGGAAAAAACCTCTTTATTTTTTGTATTTTTTAGTGCAATTAGTTTAGCCATAGGAACAGTGTCTTGTTTTATGATTATTTCGCTTCTAGCAATTATAAGTAATAAATATGGTAAAGACAAAGCTGTCTATTATTTACAAATAGTATCTGCGTTGCTTCTCATTATTTTTTCATTCAAATTGCTATTTGATTTAATAAAAATTATTTAAATTATGTCTATTTCCAAAGAAACAATTCTAAAAATTGCTGATCTAGCAAAGTTAGAAATCGATAAAGATGAAGAGAAGCGCTTAACTCATGAATTGCAACAAATTCTTGATTATTTTTCATCATTGCAAGAAGTGGACACAAAAGATGTTGAGGGTACTAATCAGGTAACAGGATTAACAAATATTTTTAGAAATGATCAAGTGCAAGAATACCCTGAAGAAAAAAGGAAAAAATTATTTCAAGATACTTTGAGAGTCAAAGATAAATGCATAATTGTTCCAAAAATTATCAACAATTAATAATATGAAAATTTTAGAAAAATCGATTATAGAATTACATAAAGAGTTAACAAGCAAAAAAATATCAGCAACAGAATTAACGCACGCTTCTTTAGATGCTATTGATAAACATGACCATAAATTAAAAGCGTTTATTACGGTTTGTAAAACAGATGCATTAAGAGTAGCAAAAAAAGTGGACGAAAAAATAGCTACTGGTGAAAAAATTGGGCTTCTTGCTGGCATTCCTTTTTCAGCTAAAGACGTAATCATGACCGAAGGAATAAAAACAACCGCTGGCTCAAAAATGCTTGAAAATTATGTTGCGCCTTACAACGCTACTGTAATTGCCCGTCTCAAAAAAGCTGGTGCTATTTTGATAGGTAAAACGAACTGTGATGCGTATGGTCATGGTAGCTCAACTGAAAATTCAGATTTTTTTGTCACTAAAAATCCGTGGGACACCAGCCGCGTTGCTGGTGGGTCAAGCGGTGGCGCAGCAGCTGCTGTAGCTATGGGCATGGGAGTTTTTGCACTTGGTGAAGATACAGGCGGTTCTATTCGGCAACCAGCTGCGTTGTGTGGGGTTACTGGTTTAAAAGTTAGCTATGGCCGTGTCTCGCGTTATGGTTCTATTGCTTACGCATCTTCTTTTGACACCATTGGTCCGATTACCAAAAGTGCTAGTGATGTTGCTACAGTTTTAAGGTGTATTGCTGGAAAAGATGCACACGACCACACCACAATGCCCGATATAGTGCCAAATTATTTGCAAGATTTAAAAAAGCCTTTCCCAAAATTAAAAATAGGATTACCGAAAGAATACTTTACAAGTGATTTAGATCCTGCAATCAAAGAAAAAATAATGGAAGCAGTGAAAGAGTTTGAGAAAATGGGCTGTGAAGTAAAAAAGGTTTCTTTACCACATACAAAGTATGCTATTCCAACTTACTATTTACTAGCACCTGCTGAAACCAGTGCAAATTTGGCACGGCTTGATTCTATTCGCTATGGTCATCGAGCAAAAAACGCCAAGACAATAGATGATATTTTCAAAAAATCACGCAGTGAAGGATTTGGCAAAGAAACCAAGCGTCGCATCTTAATTGGAACCTACGCTTTGTCTGCTGGCTATTTTGATGAGTATTACAAAAAAGCGCAAAAGATACGCACTTTGATCAGAGAAGATTTTAACAAAGTTTTTGCAGATGTTGATGTATTGTTTACCCCCACATCACCTTTTACCGCTTTTCCGATTGGTGAAAAAGCAACAGATCCGCTAGCCATGTATTTAGCTGATATTTATACTATTGCATTTAGTTTGGCTGGCTTGCCAACAATTAGTGTGCCATGTGGTTTTATTAAAAACCTGCCTGTTGGCATGCAAATTACCGGTAGATATATGGATGAAACCACGGTATTACATGTTGCTCACCAGTATGAGAGCGTTACAACAAAGCAAGCAAAAAAACCAAATTTATAATCTTTAAATATGAATAAAAAATTTGAAATCATAATTGGCCTAGAAGTACATGTGCGTTTAAAAACGTGCAGCAAACTTTTTTGTGCTTGCAACAACATTGATGAAGGTATTGCTCCAAATAAAAATGTTTGCCCGACCTGTTTTGGTTCCGTAGGTACTTTACCGCTTTTGAACAAAGAAGCTTTTTTATTAGGCATTCGTGCTAGCAAAGCATTGAAGTGTAGTATTGCAAAAAAATGTAAATGGGATAGAAAACAGTATTTTTACCCAGATTTACCGAAAGGTTATCAGATTTCACAATATGATATGCCGTTTGCAAAAAACGGTGAACTGGAATTTTTTCTTGATGAAAAGAACCTTAAAAAAATTCTTATAAACCGTGTACACTTAGAAGAAGATGCGGCTAAGTTGCTACATACAAAAAAGGATTCCCTGGTTGATTTTAACCGCTCCGGTGTACCGTTAATTGAAATAGTCACCGAACCTGATTTACGTTCAGCCAGCGAAGCAAAACAAGCCTTAAAAGAAATACACAGGATCGTGAGGAATTTTGAGATAAGTGACGCAGACATGGAAAAGGGGCAATTGCGTTGTGATGCTAGTGTTTCTTTGCGTCCATACGGTAATAAAAAGTTGTATCCGCGCACAGAGATAAAAAATCTTAACTCGTTTCGTATGGTGGAAATGGCGCTGCAGTATGAAATTGATAAACAAACCAAAGAATGGTTAGAGGATAATTTTCAAAAAACACAAAGAACAGTGTTGTGGAATAGTGTTGCAAAAAAAACCGAATTTATGCGCGGTAAAGAAACAGAAGCTGATTATCGATATTTTCCTGAACCAGATGTACCAGAAGTTGAGATTGAATCCCAACTTATTACAGAGTCATGTGGAGATTCTTTTGTATTGCCTATTGAAAAAGTAAAAAAATATTTAGCAATTGGTTTATATTTTTCTATAGCAAATATTTTAGTTAGTAATAAAAAATTGGCAGAATATTTTGATTGTTTAATGCGGCTTGCTGGGCACAACAAAGAATTGCGTACAGAATTACAAAAATTGTTTTGTGCTGATTTTTTGGCAGTAGTTAAAAAAAGAGGCCTACAAAATATTCAACTAACGCCAAGCGATTTTTTCAAAATTGTACATGCTGTTTTTACGAAAAAAGTATCAAAGCAACTTGCTAGAAAAATTTTCAATAAAGCCTTACTTGAAAAAATTGAAATTGAAAAAGAAATAAATATAGGAACAGAGGAATCTTTTGATTTAGAAAATATTATAAATGGTATTTTTGTGCAACATAAAGAGATCGTTGAACAATATAAAGCGGGCAATACAAAAGTAATAAATGTTTTAATTGGTATTTCTATGAAAAAAACAAAAGGAATTGTATCAGCGCAAGATATTGCTAAAATAATCAAAGAAAAATTACGCACCTAACTTCTTCCGTTTTTAGGTTTTCCGCTCAAAAATGGTTCGCGTAGCGACTAATAAGTTCCGTTCACTTTTTAAAGATGAATATGAAAATCAAATCAAGTCCCATCACTCCCGTTGACGTTTTAAAAACAGCTTTTGTATAAGCTGTTTTTATGTAGAAATTTGAGACTAATATTTTTATTTTATCAACTCTTTTTTTGTATAATGCAAACCATGGTCTAAAATAATTTTAATTAAAGATTGATAAGGAACATCGTGTTTGTGCGCTTCAACTTTAAGGCTATATAACAAATTTTCAGGTAACCGCAAAGAGATTGTTTTTGTAGAAGGCTGTAAATCCGGAAAAGTGGTATTTTTGGCTTTAGACCAGTCTAAAAATGGTGCTGAATCATGCTTTTGCCAAAAAACACCTTCGGCTTGTTCATTTTTAAATTTAGGAACTTTTTTTTGTCGCTTGGGCATAATATTTTTTTTCTTTATTACTCATATTTCTGGCAGAAATTACACGCAATTTATTTTTACGTACAGTAAAGGCAATAAAAAGCAATCGGTTTTGATTGGTGTTGCCCAGAGCATAAAAACGTTTTTCTGTTTTAGAATGTTTTTTATCATCAAGCATCAACAGCGGCAGGTTAAAAAATATTTCCTCACATTCTATATAACTAACTCCGTGTTTTTGAAAATTTTTATCCCGATTACCACTATCCCAATCAAATTGAGTAATTCCTGATAAATGTTGCATAATTTATGTATATTTCAATAATATACTTAATTTAAAAAATTGTCAATAAAATTATCCACAGCGAATAAATTAACAGGTACAACAAGGGGTGTGGTTACACTAGAAAAATCCAAACACTTCTCTATTCTGTTGCCAAAACGCTCAAACAGCGTTCACTTGCTCCCGTTAAGGAAAATTGAAACAAAAAAACATTTTTAATCTCTGAAACTACTCTTTTGCTATGAATTGTTATTTATTTTTACCTAGAAATTCATCCCAACCCGGCCAATTCTCTTTATAAAAGTAAGTTGGACTTGATGGCCAGCCAAAATGCTGTTTATATACTTTTATGTATTCACCTTTGCCTTGAATACCTGCGGCACGTACTTGCTCTTGTAGTTCTGTGAATGATAAAAACTTATCTTCCTTCCCTAAAAACTCATACCAGCTTTTCCAATTATCTCTATCAAAGCTATCTGGACTTGATGGCCAGCCAAAATGCTGTTTATACACTTCCCGATATTGGCGCTCACTTTGAATACCTGCAGCACGTACTTGCTCTTGTAGTTCTGCAAATGGTAACAAAAATATTTTCTCCTTCCCTAAAAACTCATGCCAATCTTTCCAATTTTCTTTATAAGTTGTATTCGGATTTGATGGCCAGCCAAAATGCTGTTTATACACTTCTATGTATTCATCTTTGCCTTGAATACCTGCGGCACGTACTTGCTCTTGTAGTTCATTAAATGGTAAAAATCTTTGTTCTTCTTCCATTTCTTGTTGTAATTGAGCAACAATACGTAAAACCTCTTCAGTATTTACGGTTATTTGTAGCCCCTGAATATGTAATTGTGCCAGATCTTTATATTCCCAGCCTCGTCTTTCTAACTGTACACCTGTTTTGGCTGCTTTTTTCTTGTGCACTATCGTTGCCGCGCCTGCAATATCTGCAAAGAGCACAGGTGGTTTCTTTTTATTGTATTTTACATCTAAGAAATCCACGATATAGGCAAATTTATCTGGATTATTATCATCAAGACGCAATACACGCCCGGCTCGTTGTTCAGCAATAACCCGAGAACGCGTCGGTCGTAAATTAAAACACGCAGATGCTTTTGGTTGATCAAAACCTGTAATCAACAAATCAGCATTACACAGTACCTTAATATTCCCTTTTGCATATTCTCCTAAAATACGTTTTTGTTCATTGGAAGGAGTTTGACCACTAATAGCTACGGCAGAAATATTGGCTTCATTAAATAACCGAGCCATTTCTGCCGCATGATTCACCCCAACACAAAAAGCAACTGTAGATTCATTTTGAAAAGCCTGCTGATATAGTTGCACAGCTGATTGGTTTCTTCTTTCTATATTTACGGCTTTGGCCAGGTCTCTTTCATCATACTCTCCAGAACTGATAATTTTTACTTTTGACAGATCAACGTCAGTATGAGCAATTATGGCAGAGAAAGGAGACAATAGTCCATCTTCGACAGCCTCACGAATATCCATTCGGTGTATTTCGTGTGGTAAAATATTTTGAACCTTTTTCTCTTCTGAATATTCAGGAGTAGCGGTAAATCCTAGTTTAATCGATCTTGAAAACTGTTGAATAGTCTGGGAGCGTCTTGGGCTTAATGCCTGATGTACTTCATCTAAAATCAATAAATCAACATCCTTGGGTTTGATTGTTTCATTTTCCACACCATCAATAAACGAATCATAAGTAATAATAGTCACCTGTCTTCCAAATTCTTTTGCTCGTGCATATATTTTTCCTACTTCACTGGCTGGAGCAAATTGGCTCACTTTTTCTTCAGTTTGTTCGACGAGAATTTGTGTTGGTACAACAATAACTGTGCTCAAGTTAAGCGCTTCTAAAAATTCTGTAAATAGCACAGTCTTTCCAAATCCTGTTGGTAATTTGACATACCCTTCACTCCCGCCTGCTTCTAAATAATTTCGTAAATCCTCAAATACGGTTAATTGTTTCTCCCTTAATGTTCTTTTTTCGTTGCCTTTATGATGATTGGAAATATATTGATCTAAACTATTCAATGCTTTTAACCATTTTCGCATCGTCTCTAACTCCTCTTCAGATAATTGTTCTCCTGCTCTTTCTGTGGATTCTTAATTTCCTGTTGCTCTTATCTCCTGACGAAGAAGTTGCACATACATGTCATATCTTCGACGAAATTTTGTTTTGATTTCAGAAACAGGCATTCGGAGCATGTCTTCTTGAACAACAGATGGTGGAATAAAAGAATGTTCAGGGGTATCACCAAGTGATCTCTGAGTATTTTGTAATTGACGCTCTAAATCAACCTTTGATTTTGGACGAAATCCCAAATTTCTTTCCATAGAATACAAATAAATAACAACACTAAACTCAACAATAGTAGTATATACTGCCTATAAAGTGAGTCAAACAATACTTTTCTCTTAGGGCTTTAACCCTAAAATTTGTCGGGTGATTTTAGGTATTTCGCGCCTAAAGTAAGTTTTAATGGTTTTCCAGCTCACTTTAAAATATAATTCCGGCATTGGATCATTTTCGGCATCTGCAAAATACATCAAACTTTTCATAATATGATGATAATCGTGAGTGACGGTTGGATATTGTTTATGAACTTTTCTCAAAATATCAACTAATGGTTCTATGTTATGCAAATACCAATACAAATCAACAAAATCACGCTTCTTTCCTCGTTGTGAGATTGCAATAATTTTCATAACGGCAATATCGCGCAAAGATAACACCCTTACCATTCCATACCATAAAGGATCTTCTGCTCTTTTAAAAAATGGATAAGCAATAAAACTAACTTTAGCTCCTAATAATTTCCCATATACTGTTCCTTCGTGCACGATTGTGGTTTCCCAATCTTTTTTGGAAAAATGAGCTACTAATTTTCCTGTAGAAAAATCACTATCTGGCGTAAAAAAATCTAAATCAACAGAACGTCTGTGTCCGACTTGCAATGCTAAAGAGGTGCCTCCAGCTAAATACCAATGTGATTGTTTTAACCATCTTTTTTTTGACAAAAAATCAAGTGCC
>MHKJ01000061.1:19749-23613 GCA_001818355.1 Candidatus Kerfeldbacteria bacterium RIFOXYC2_FULL_38_9
GGGAAGTTTGTTGGTGTACCATTCTAATTTTTGACGATTTCGTTCCATAATACTCTTGTTTGGTTATGTAAAACACGAGAATTTTTTACTACTTTTTGTAATGTTTTTTTAGAATAATTTTGGAAAATCCAACGCGCTTCTTTATCATTACCAAAATCAAGAATACGCTCAATGATGTATTGTGCGTGTTTTTTAGGATCTATTTTTTTAGGATCAACATCCCAAAAAAGTTCCTGACGAAATTTAATAGTCGGCTTTTGATAACGCCTTTTATTTTTTTCCACTCTTTTTTTTCTTTGTTTTTTTCCTGCTTTATTGTATGCCATATCTATATGTTATCATATTTTCATAGGAAAATCAAACAAAAAACCACCTGCAAATAACTTTTCTATTTCAACATACTTCTGGCACGCTGTGCTAAATCCTGAATGGTGGTTTGATCAAATCCCGGATAAACATTTGGGTGATCTTTTTGATAATCGTAATGTTTACCAAAAGCGCGAGCGCGGTCTTTTGGATCAGCAACCAATGTGGAAAACCGTAAAGCTGTAAACTTGCACTGCGATAACGGAATTTCACGCGAAGTAAATTTTTCTCGACTAAAATCCATTCGTTCCGCAACAGCCGCTGTTAGTGGATAAA
This sequence comes from Candidatus Kerfeldbacteria bacterium RIFOXYC2_FULL_38_9, assembly GCA_001818355.1. GTDB lineage: Bacteria > Patescibacteriota > Patescibacteriia > UBA9570 > XYC2-FULL-38-9 > XYC2-FULL-38-9. Next base: position 20,392 of record MHKJ01000061.1, read on the forward strand.
CAATGGCCATTAACGTTCCCGGAGGCAACTGTTTTCCATTAAGAACGGTTTCTTTTAAGGTAATGCAGGAAAAATTATCGCCAAGCCCCTCTTTCTCCAGCATAATCGGTTCGCCTGTCTCATCAGTAATAACATTCATACGACCAAAATCACCGCCGCGACACTTATAAATTCCTGGGTTATTAACAAATTCTAAATAATACATTTCAGCCGCCATACAAGCACCAACTATAATGATGCGTTCAGATGTTGATTGCAAAATCGTATCAGACTCCTTTGGTTGATATGGCTTAAATTGTTGCAGTATTAAACGCGCAAATAAACGGCTGTCTGGGTGTTGCAGTTTTTGTAATGCGGTTGCTAATTTTTCAACATCAATGCCTTTCCCTTTATCACGTAATTTCCGGCAAATAACTTCATTAAATAACATACCAACAGAACCAAAATCACCCTTCAACGCATGATAGGTGGCTTGGGTAAAACCAGATCCTTTGCGACTATCATATGTTCCTTTGTCTTCTAAAAGAAGTCCTTTTAAATAACTGTTTAAACCATATCCCGCACTTTCAAAAGCATCAACAACATCAGCATGGCCAACAATTGGAGGTTCCTCTTTTTCTTGTCCTTGGATAAATTTTTGTTCTCGGATCAAATGTCTTTCTGACATAATCATTTATCTAAATATAACAAAAAATATGCCTCGTCAAATTCAATTTTTCACTAATACTGTTTTCTTCCTCTATTTTGTGAAGATGAGCGAGATGAACCGTATTTACGGCGAGAAAAACTAGGGCGCCGTCTAGCTCCGCGTTTTGGATTATAGCGTGTGGTGTTTTTTAAGGGAACGGTTGGTACTGCCTCTAAATGTACTTGCTGAATTTGCGCTTTCATCAAACGCTGAATGCTTTTAAGCTGATCTCCTTGATCGGCACAAACAAAAGAAATAGCGCGGCCGGTGCGACCAGCGCGGCCGGTGCGACCGATGCGATGAATGTAATCTTCGGGACTGTCAGGCAGGTCATAATTTATTACAATTTCGATATGCGTGATATCAATACCACGGGCGGCAATGTCAGTAGCCACTAAAATTTGAGAACGGCGCGATTGAATGGCCGCCATTGATCTTCTGCGTTGACCAAGAGAAAGATTAGAATGTAATTCTTCTGTTTTATAACCGGCCAAACGCAAATCTTTGGTGAGCTTAGCGGCTTGATGTTTGGTGCGCATAAATACCAAAATAGTACCCTTCAGCGGTTTTAAAATGGAAATCAAAGCGGTTTTTTTGTGAGCACGATCAATAACCACCATCTCTTGATGAATTTCTTTGGGTGTTATTTGAATAGGCGTAGTTTCAATGCGAATAGGAGTGCGCATATACTGAGTGGCCAATTTCATAATGGCATCCGGCAGGGTGGCGGAAAATAAAAGCGTTTGTCTTTCTTCAACCTTTGGCACTTCTTTTAAAACAGCGTGAATTTGCGGAGCAAAGCCCATATCAAACATTCTATCGGCCTCATCTAACACAATATAAGACGCTTGGCGCAAATGAATGGTTTTTCTTTGAATGTGGTCACGCAATCTGCCCGGGGTGGCAATAATAATCCGAGGTTCTTTTTTGAGAATTTGTATTTGTTGTGACATCGAAGCTCCACCCACAATCACCAAAGGGCGCAAACGGAATTTTTGGGAAAACCACTGACACACTTCATCTACTTGATAAGCCAATTCCCTGGTAGGAACAATAATTAAAGCTTTATTTTTAGGATGAGCAGACAGGTATTGAATCATTGGCAAGACAAAAGCAAAAGTTTTGCCGGTGCCGGTTTGGGCAATGCCAATACAATCACTGCCCTTAAGAACAACCGGAATGGTTTGAGTCTGAATGGGAGTGGGAACAGTAATTTTTTTTTGTTGTAAAATATCACACAGTTCTTTTTGCACACCTAGTTTCGCAAAAGTTAACAAATCCGATGCGCCGGGGGTAGTAATTTTTTTTGACAGAGGTTGATTGATCATAAATACAAGGTCAGATAATTCTAAATTAACGAACCGATAGAATATAGTCTAAATAGACAAAAATGTCAATCACAACCCCGAAAATTATGGCAATTGATAAACCTTAATGTCTTGTTCACTAAATACCAAAGGTAGATCCCAATTACGTTTAGAAACAATATACTGCACACCTAAAGTGCGTAAAAATTGTTGATCAGAAATTTTGGCATTTAAAATATTGCGATGAGAAATTATTTTACCGTTATTTTTTATCAGTTGATAATAACTTTCCGGATAAGTGGTGTCATAACCAAAAATAGAACGAATGCCATATAACGCATAAAGATTTAAAGGGCAAATTTCGGAATAAATAAGCGGCTTGCTTGCTACCGATTGTAAATAACGCACGTAAGATGGGGGGTTAACTAAAGGCGCAAGCGATTGTTGCGGAGTAAAACCATGCACCACACTCCCCTGATTTAACAAGGAAACCACAATCACCACCATCAAATAATACTTGAACTTAAAACGTATAAATTTAGGAGTGGTAATAATTATTTTTAAAACATCAACAGCTAAAATAATTAAAATGGCATCAATTAAAAATAAAGAGCGAAAAGGCGGAAAACTTTGCAAAAAAGGAAACAAAAAAAATAACGGTTGAATAATTTGAGGAAAAAAATTATAAACTAACAGCCCCAGCAAGCACACCAGCCAAAACCACTGACGCTGCCAATCTGACTTACGATAATAAACTACCGTGCTAAAAAACAACAACAAAGGTATTATTCCTATAAAAACAAAAGTTTCCACGTAATTTAAAGGAGCGTGATAATTTAATTGATTTCCCCAAATGTTGGGCAAGACAAACTGAAGCAGGTGTTGCCAAGAAAGAGCGCTGGTGTCGGTGAGATGAGAGCGGTGGCTAAGAGTGATGGCCGTAATAAAAGGGCTAACCACCCACCAAATGGTTGAAATATTTACCAAAATCGCCCCACCCAAAAACAAATAATTTTTTAAGTTGATTTTCTTCCTTATTGTTATCAATCTGAAAAGCAAAAAAAGAACGGACAAGCAAAGCGCATAAACATAAAATTGTAAATGTCCGTTACTGAGCGCTAAATAATTAACCAAACTAAACAAAACCAAATATCCTCCATGGCGAGTACGGGCATATTTTTCCGCGGCGTACAGCAGTAAAGGAAACCAAGCCATGACACCGCCAAT
>MHKJ01000061.1:23624-29841 GCA_001818355.1 Candidatus Kerfeldbacteria bacterium RIFOXYC2_FULL_38_9
CCTGCCAAGCAATTAAGGGGCCGCTTAATTGATAAGTGGCGCCGCCAAAAAAAGAAAGCGCTAAACTATAATTTCTACTGCGTAAAAAAAGAAAAAAATTTAAACCGCTGAGAAAAAAATAAAGTATTACCAAAAAAGTAAAAAAAGATGAAGCTTGGGTGAAAATAGGCATTAAAAACACTAAGGGCGAAAATAATAAAGATTGTCCGTTACCGGAAACATCTAGGCCGTTAAAAATATAAACATTATCTTTTAACGGTAAATCCTGTTTTTTCTGATTAAATAAAACCTGTAAATTGGGATAAAGCTGGACTATGGCGTCTCGCAAAAGCGGATTTTCTCCCACGCGCGGCGCGTCTAACAAATAATCGTCAATCAAATCTGTAGGCAAAGGAACACGATGTAAAAAAAGCGAAGGAAAGAAAAATATCAGCGTGATGATTACAAAACCGCCAAGCGCTAATTTTTTCTGCCACTTTTGAGCCATGCTATTCTAAACAATCATCCACCACGTGCACGCAAGCTCCGGGAATATCCTCATTCCAAGAAAAAGCGCAACAAATAAATTCGTTATTTTCCTTATTTCTACCAAAACGATACAGGCTGGAATCATATAAATCAGTGGTGTTTTCTATGGGACAAGAAGCGACGTCTTCTCCGTTTTCTCTGGCATTGCAATAAACCTGCTTCGGATCGTTTCCTTGCCACCAAATTTGTAAAACAATATCTCCGCAACTTTTGGGAATGGCTCCTTGCATGCTGATCCACTCTTCAGTGTCTTCACTGGGCTCTTCTGCGTTGGTGTTAAGATTGCTTTTGATTTGTTCCCACACAGTGCCTCTGGCTGGCCTTGTAGCGCCCAACAGAAAAATACTACTTAAAGTGCACAACCCTACAACTAAAACCTTTTTTACTTTTTTGTTCATAAAAAATTTTAATGATTTTCATTATTTTACAAAGACAACAAACTTCCTGTCAAATTGATTCGTTATTTTTTTGAGCATCGCGCACAATAAACAACATTACCAAAATTAAAATCACCGCACTTAAACTCTGCGTCACAGTAAGAGCTTCTTTTAATAAGACATACCCGGAAATAACCGAAGAAATAGGCCAGGCTAATTCCAATAAAGTGGAACGGGAAGCCGGAATGCGCTTGAGGCCAAAGTAATAAATAAGCAAAGCGACTAAGCCCGTAGAAAAAGTAATGGCCGCAATGTATTTCCATTGTTCTCCGGTTAAAGCGGTAAGAGAAGAAACATCATTCATAAGAACCATCAACAACAAAGCGAAAATGGGAGCAAAACCAAAACGCAACCAAGTTACCAAAAGCGGCGAGGTGCCTTTGAGGCTATACTTAGAGAAAGCGGTAGAAAAACCCCAAGCGGCGGCCGCGGCCAAAGCTAATAATGCGGCTATCGCTGTTCCTTGACCGGTAGCAAAATTAACACGTAAATCCGGAAAAGATACTCCGTAAGCAGACAACAGCGCTAATAAAGCCAAAAAAATAAACCTGGGTTTTATTTTTTCTTTCAATAAAATAGCGGCCGCGGTAATGGCAAAAAGCGGCTGTAATTGTTGTAATAAAACCACTACCGAAAAAGGCATAAACTGCACTTTTCCTAAAGCGGCAGTATAAAAAATAGTACCCAAGGCTCCGGAAAGCAAAGAAACCACTATGATCGCTAACCACTGTTTTTTATTCAATTTTTTAAACTTTTTCCAAAAAATTAAAATTAGGGGCAATAACAGCACAAAACCAAAAATATGTTCCCAAAAAACCACTACCGTAGGAGGTAAGCTAAAAAGTTGACGTCTTAATAAGCCGTCCAAGCTCCACAAAACAGCCGCTAAAACCACAGCTAAAGAACCAACGTAAATTGTCTTTTTCATAATTTTCTTTAATCAATAATTGAATATCCACAGCATACAAGAAAAACCGTTGTTTGACTACCTGGTTTTAAAACAGTGACTTATTATCTATTTGAATATATAATAGGATAAGAGAAAAATAATAAAAAAATATGGATTTTAAAAAAATTCAAACCGTGGCTTTTTTTGCCTTACTCATTGGCATTAGTATTTTATTTTATCGTTTAGTCGCTCCTTATCTTTTTGCTATATTTTGGGCGGCAATTATCGCCAGTATTTTTTATCCGCTTTATAAAAAACTTTTAAAAAAAATAAAAAGCCCGAAATTAAGCGCGGGCTTGACTTTAGTGGTGGCTATTTTAGTTGTGCTCATTCCCTTAAGTTTTATTTTGGGACTGGTAGCTAAACAAGCGGTAGACACTTACAATAAATTTAATAATCCAACTACGTTGACCTCTTTGCAGTCTTATGCCGAAAATTTTGTGGCCAATAACACCGTACAAAAAATCATAGGGCAAGTTAATCTGCAAGAAAAAATAAAAACCGTTACCACCACCATTAGCACCAACAGTTTATCGTGGCTGAAAACCGGTTCGCAAAATACCCTGGCTCTTCTTTTACAAGCGTTTATTATGTTATACTCTTTATATTATTTTTTGAAAGATGGGGATCGTTGGCTGAGGCATTTGATGCATTTACTGCCATTTGGGGATAACAATGAGGCCGTTTTATACGAAAAATTCGCCTCCACCGGCAAAGCTACCTTAAAAGGAACTATTTTAATCGGCAGTATCCAGGGAATTTTCGGCGGTATTTTATTCTTTATTGTGGGTATTCCTTCCGCGGTCTTTTGGGCATTGATTATGATTGTGATGTCTATTATTCCGGCAGTTGGTTCTTTTATTATCCTATATCCGGCCGCTCTTTATTTAATAATTATTGGGCACGTTTGGCAGGCCTTGGTGATCATTATTGGCAGTGTTCTTATTGGTTTTATTGATAATTTACTCAGACCGCCGCTGGTAGGAAAAGACATGGAATTACCGCCGCTGATTATCTTTTTCGCCACCATTGGAGGTCTCAGCGTCTTTGGTATTTCCGGAGTGGTGATAGGCCCGATTATTGCCGCTTTCTTCTTCGCGGTGTTGGAAATGTATGAGCATAAATATAAAAAAGAGCTGGACAGCACTAAGACCTAAACAAAAACGCGGAAATATCCGCGTTTTAAAATAACAAATCTTTTTTACTTTAATTCATCTAATTGCCATTTCACTACATCGCCCTTATTCAACACTTGAGTGGATGCGCCTTCACTGGCCATTTTATTGTTTAAATATAAAGCCCAAAAATTCTGACCGTCGGTTGAAGCAAGATTATTAACAGAAGTTACATAAGCACCCAAGCCTTCAGCTTCTTTAAGTTCATAGGTAAAAGCATCTTCCTCTTTTAATTGCGCCATGGCCGCCAACACTGTTTGGCCTTCTTCTGTGGCAAGGGTATAATTTTTAGTTTGATCATCGCCAACTACTTGTAAAGTTAAATCAAATTTTTTGGCGCTGTTGGTACTATTAACCTGAGCTTGAGCAATACTTAAATCATCATTATTATTGCAACCAGCTCCCATTGCTCCTAAGGACATCATTAAAACAACGGCTAATAAAACTTTTTGAAATTTTTTTTTCATGTTGGCTCTTTTAATTTTTAAAATTAAGAAACTTTTTTTGGCTGTGCGCCCTCCTCAAAATCTCACGCGCAGTTTAACTAATTCTAAAACAAAAAAACAACAACGTCAACTAAAATATAGCAAAATATAGCCGCTCAAATAATTATGTTTTGCGATCAGGAAGAGATTGCGCTATAATACCGCTATGGAAAATTCCTCTAAAAAATCCGGCTACTTGGGCCATGATCATTCGTTGCATGCTTATTTTTTTGGACTAATTACCGGCATTGCCGTTATTGCCGGTTTAGCTTTAGTGGTGTTTTTGATAATTTGGCAAAAAAATCTTCTGCAAGCAAAAAATACGCCTGCTGTTGCAGACGATGTGGTCAACAGTCAAAATGATGATAAAGCTCCTTTTGAAAAAATCACTAAAATAGATTTAAACTCTCTTCAACACGTCAAGGGAAATGTTAATTCAACTGATTTAACTTTTATAGAATATTCTGATTTGGAATGTTCTTTTTGCAAAAAATATCACGTAACGGTTAAAGAAGTGGCAAAAAATTATCAAAACAAAATAGCTTTTGCTTATAAACACTTCCCTCTTAATATTCACTCTAAAGCCAAACGGGAAGCGATAGCCGCAGAATGCGCTGGCTTGCAAGATAAATTTTTTGAATATGTTGATAAAATTTTTGAAATTACACCCAGCAACAATAATCTAGAAGATCAAAAACTTTTTGATACCGCGCAAGAACTTAATTTGAATATGGATGATTTTAAAGCCTGCGTAGAAAAAGAAGAAACTTTAAGTACGGTAGCCGCTGATGCTTTAGAGGCGCAAGGCAGTGGCGCCACCGGCACCCCGCACGCCATTCTCGTAGATAAAGGTGGCAATATTTTAACTACTTTTCAAGGTGCTTTAACTGCCGGCCAACTTACTCAGGCCTTTGATCAATATTTGGCGGAGGAATAATAAAATTCGTTATTTTAGCAAAAAAATGCCTTCAGAACTGGAAAAAATTTTAGTTATCAACAAACCAAAAGGCCTAACTTCGCATGATGTAGTTAATGTTGTGCGAAAAATCAGTAAAGAGCGTCGAGTTGGCCATGCCGGCACCTTGGATCCTTTGGCCAGTGGTGTGCTGATTGTTTTAGTAGGACGCGCCGCTACCAAAAGACAAGCGGAATTTATGAACGCGGATAAAGAATACACGGCCGAAATAACTTTTGGCAAAGTCAGTAAAACTTATGATGCTGAGGGGCCTTTAACTGTAACCGCCTCTGCCGAAAAATTAGAAAAACTCTCTCCTAAAATAATCAAAGATGCTTGTCAAAATTTTATTGGCAAATTTAAACAAAAACCCCCGGCTTTTTCCGCCATCAAAGTTAAGGGTGTGGCTTTGTATAAAAAAGCCCGGCGTGGAAATTTAAACGAAGCAGAAATTCCTATTAAAGAAGTGGAAATCAATAGTATCACTCTATTAAAATATCAAACAACAGATAAAGAAAGTTTCCCAAAAATTTGGCTTAAGATAAAATGCCAAAAAGGAGTTTACATTCGTTCTTTGGCGCAGGATTTGGGCGAAAAACTAGGGGTAGGCGCTTATTTGTCCGAACTGGTTCGCACTCGCGTCGGTCAATATGTTGTAGAGCAAGCTTTAGATCTTCAATCATTAACTAATAAATATGAAAATTTACACTAAAAAGGGCGATGCCGGCAAAACCAGTTTGTATGGCGGCGCGCTTGTGTCCAAACATCACAAAAGAATTATGGCTTTGGGTCTAATTGATGAATTAAACGCTTTCTTAGGTTTTGCTTTAGCGGTACACAAAAAAAATGACGGAAAATTAAAAATCACCAGCATTATTGAAACTATTCAAAGTGATTTAATCATTATCGGCGCTCATCTATCTACCACTTACTCTGTGGACAACTTGCCCGATCATTTGCCGGAGCTTTCCCTAAAACAAATTGAGCAGTTAGAACAATGGATAGACCAATATGAAAAAGAATTACCAAAACTGAAAAACTTTATTCTGCCCGGAGGCGTACCCGGGGGCGCGGCACTGCATATCGCGCGCGCGGTATGTCGCCGAGCAGAACGAGTGGTGGTGGAACTTAATAATGAAGAAGGAGTGGAGCTTTTGCCTGCTTTGCTTACTTACTTAAACCGTCTTTCCGATTTACTGTTTATGTTGGCACGCGCGGTAAATTTTGCCAATCACGCCGAAGAAAAAATTTGGAAAAAATAATTTTACTTCTGAGGCGGCCAATAATCTCCGGCCGAGTTGCCGTTGATGGCAAAACGCAAAGCTCTAATTTTATCATAATATTGTCCGTCGGAATTTTCCACGCGTACGGTATAAAAACCGGGCTGCATTTTGGTGTAGGGCAATTCCGCCACTAAAGAAATTTCACTTTCAACATAAGTATGCACGGCTTGATAGGGGCCAATCCAAACCGTGGCGCCGTTGCGAAAATTTTTACCTTTAACTTGAATACCGGCAAAAGCGCCATTGGTAAACCAATTTTTCTCTACGCTTTGAGGAGTACTACTGCTAATGTAAGGAGCAAGTTCGGTATAAGGCGCCGGAGCCGTAATGTCTATGGCGCGCAAAGTATCGTTAAATAATTCCGCCACTAACAACTTTTTTTTATTTAACACCAGTAAACCTTTA
>MHKJ01000061.1:29854-39384 GCA_001818355.1 Candidatus Kerfeldbacteria bacterium RIFOXYC2_FULL_38_9
GCGTTGTGATCAATCATTCTAATTTGTTGACTGCCCACATCGGAAACATAAAGGTTGCCACTGCTGTCACGAGTAATCCATTCCGGATAAGAAAAAGTGGCGGCAGTCAAAATAGCATCAGTATTGCCAACATTACCGTTGCCGGCATAGGTAGTAACTTGACCGGTTTTAATGTTGATCTTGCGAATAACATGATTACCGCGATCAGCCACGTATAAAACTTTACCGGAATAACTCCGCGCTAAACCAATGGGATCTTGAAATTTAGCCGCGGTGCCGACGCCGTTCACAAAACCCGCTCCTGTGCCACCGGCCAAAGTGGTTACGTTTCATTTATTATCTCCCTTCACTATAACCGCGCGAATACTGTGGTTTCCGGTATCGGTAACATACAAAATTTTTCCGTCTTTGGCTAAAACAGAACCCTGCGGACGATTAAAATAAGCACAATTTTTTTTACCGGTTTCATACTCGTTCGAACAAGCTATGCCATCAGCACTGCCATTACTGTTACTGGCGGCGTTAATACCTCCCGCGCCAGTTAGGTAAGTCATGGTGCGAGTTTTTAAATCCACCTCTTTAATCCGGTTGTTGTTGCGGTCAACCACATAAAGTTTTTTACCGTCTTTAGAAACAGCAAAAGAAGTGACATCGGAAAAACGAGCATCAGCGCCAACACGCGGCGTATTATCTCCGTCTTTATTGGTATTATAGTTATCCACCACACTGCCCGCAATCAATTCAGAATCTTTTAAATTAGTTCTTTTAACTTTGCGAATACGATTATTTTCGGAAAAAATTATCCACTTTTTATCTTTAGAAAGTTGTAAATATTTAGGATTACCAATTAAAACCGGTTTTGCATCTCTTACGTTAAAACGGTCTTTGCCCGCGAACTTACTGTTGACAGCCGCATCATCTAAATTATATTTTTCTACAATACTGATGCCGGTGGCCACCACATAAAGCCCGCCGTTATAAGTAGTGAGACCGTTGGGATAATTAATGGAAACCATACTTTCGTCAGAGGCAAAAGTTTCTACCTGACAAGCGGTTAAATCTATCCGGCGCACAAAATCGCTCGACCCGTTGCCGTCGCTGACATATAAATAGTTGCCGTCTAAATGCACACCATAAAGATTTCTAAAAGTAGCTGTGGCACACGCACCATTTTTTTCACCCGCACTGCCACTGCCCGCCAAGGTAGTTACTTGCCCGCTTGCCAGATTAACTTTTTTTACTTGATAAGTACCGACGTTAGCCACATAAGCATAAGCGCCGTCAACAGTAATAGTGAGTTTTTTAGGACCAGACAAACCTGAGGCCACCGTCGTTACCTTGCCGCCATTGATGGAAACTTTTTTCAGCAAACCGTTTCCGGTATCTAAAAAATACAAGATATCTCCAAAAACTCGCACTCCCTCAGGGGCGTTTAAATTTTGCACTAAAGTGGTAACTTGTCCGTCTTTAATTTTGGAAATTCTATGATTACCGGTATCTGCCACGTACACAACTCCGTTGTCTATATCCACCCCCTGAGGATAAGCGAATTCGGCTTTAAAACGAGCACCGCTTTTATCACCATAAGATCCGTTGCCGGCTATAGTCTTAACTTTTCCTTTTTTGGTAATTTTACGAATAGCGTGATTATAAGTATCGGCAATCACAAAAATTCCGTCATCGGTGACATCAATGTCTGTCGGAAAATCAAAAAGAGCATCTTTGGCTAAACGCGCTTTATGCACTTCAAACGGCTTGCTTAAATAAGTGGTGGTGTCTCCGAAAGCGGCTTGAACCGCAAAAGGCACAAAGACCAAAACCACCGTTAGTAAGCTGTAAATTTTTTTCATAATTCCTCCTTTTAATTATTTATATAGTTATTCTACTTTATCTGGCGCAATTTGCATATAATTGACCAAAAATTGGGTAATCTTACTAAACAAAGGAGCGGTAGAAGCATCAGACCAAGCTACATCTTTCGGTTGATCAATTTTAATTAAAATCACCGCCTTGGGATCAGACACCGAAACAAACCCCACAAAAGTATCTTTATGTTCATTGGATAAATAGCCCCGACCGTTAGGATTGGGAATTTGAGCCGTACCGGTTTTACCGGCCACATGATAACCGTCAACAGCCGCGCGAATGGCATGGCCGCCCTCCACTACCCGCACTAACATGGCCGCAACCGTTTGCGCGGTTTCAGCCGATATAGGGTGCCCCGCAATCTCTGGTTCGTAATTCTCTTTTTGTCCGCTGGCGGAAATTTTTTGTTTCACTATATATGGCCTCATCATAGTACCGCCGTTGGCAATCGCGCCATAAGCCTGAAGCATTTGTAAGGGCGTGGCGGTCATGCCTTGCCCATAACAAGAAGTAGCCGTATAAATATCTTTTAAAGTACCAACTGCGGAAATATCTCCGGGATTTTCTCCACTTAATTTAATGCCGGTTTTTTGGCCAAAACCGAATTTTTGCAAATAATCATACCAAATCTCGTTGTTATGAAGTTGTTGCAAAGCATAAATACAGCCGGTATTAAGCGAATATTCCAAAACATAAGTCATGTTAACCGTACCATGCCCTTTGCCATCAGAATTACGAATAGTAAAAGAATCAATGTGCACCGCTCCGGCATCATCAAAAGTGGTGGCGGGTGTAATCACGCCTTGATCAATGGCTGTAGCTAAAGCAATGCTTTTCATAACTGAACCGGGTTCATATTGGTCGGCAATGGCATCGTTGCTAAAAATACTGATGTCCGGCACTTCGTAGTATTTATTGGCATCATATAAAGGCGCGTTACACATGCTTAAAATGGCTCCGGTTTTCGGATCCATCACAATCACACTCCCCTGCTGAGCTTCGTGTTCGTCAACCGCCTGAGCCAACAAAGAACAAACTTTATACTGAATATTTTTATCAATGGTCAAAATTAAAGTATCTCCATCTTGCGCTTCTTCTTCCGGATCATCGCCGGCCGACATAATTTTACCCAAAGAATCCTGATTGCGCGTTACTGCTCCGGCCACCCCAGCCAGCTCTTTATTAAAATAATTCTCTAAACCATACTGACCTGTTTTTTCATCATCCACCATCCCTACAAACCCGGTGATGCTGGAAGTAATCATGCCCTCGGGATAAAATCTGGTTTCTTCCGGAGACCAATGAATGCCGGTTAATTTTTTTTCTTCGATAATTTTAGTTAAGGCGGAAATTTCTTGATCGGAAACATTATTTTTTAAAGGCTCGTAAACGTCATTTTCTTTAGCGGCGCGCTCTAAAACAATTTTAGGGTCAAGTGATAAAATAGTCGAAATATTATCGGCTAGGGCTGACGCATCACTAATTTGCATCGGGTTTAAATAAACGCTCTGTTTGGTTTGGTTTCCGGCAATCATGGCCAGTCCGTTTTCAGAAAATTTATCCTGAACATAAATATCGCCGCGGCTGGGCATTAACTCTTGCACCAAAGCGTGTGCGTCAGTGGCGGCGTTGACATAAAAACTGTGTTTAATAATCTGTACTGAAAATAAACGCAAAACGATCATGATCGTTACCATGATAAATCCGGCCAAAATAAAATGAACGCGGTCAATTTTATTAAACCTCGCAGGCTGTGCATGATGATAACCGGTTCTATTTTTAACTTTAACTCTATTCATTGTCAGCAAAAGCCACATCAGAAGAAGGAGGAGTGGCCAGATAATCAGTGGTACTGCTCTGCACCATGGCCTGAGATTCGCTCATGTCTTTAATATAATCCAAAGTCTGTAATTCCGCTTGCATAACTTCCATCTTTTTATGTTCTTCTTGCAAAACACTAATTTGGCTTTCTAAATCTGTTAAATAAAATCCGGAATGGGCCGCGCTGTTTACCAGCCACAAATATAAAACCCCGCCTAAAACAATACCCAGCAAAATAAACACTCTGATACAATTTTTGTCTAATAAACCAAAAGTACCTCCCGCAACGGGGTGGGAAGTTTTGACATAGGTTTTAAAAAAGCAGAAGCGAGACATAATAATTATATTTTTTCAATAAGACGCAATTTAGCGCTACGAGCGCGGGGGTTATTTTGTATTTCTAAATTAGTGGGTACAATGGGTTTTTTGGTAATAATTTTAACTGTGGCGCGATGATTACAACGACATTGGGGAATTTCCGGCGGACAAATACAGTCTAAAGAGGCGGTTTTAAAAATATTTTTAACCAAACGATCCTCTAAAGAATGAAAGGAAATGATCGCCAGCCTTCCGTGAGCGCTTAAAAGACTGATGGCTTTGGGTAAAAAAATTTTCAAATGATCAAGTTCATGATTAACTTCCAAGCGCAAAGCTTGAAAAACAGTAGTAGCCGGATGAATACGGCGACGTAATTTAAAACTTTTAAACGGCGAAACTTTTTCCACCAAAGCCACCAATTGATCGCTATTATGAAAAGGACGGGCTTTTCTTTCGTTAACTACGGCTTGGGCCAAAGTTCTGGCAAAGCGCACTTCTCCGTAGTCTGAAAAAATCGTTTGCAGATCCTTGGCAGAGCGGCTATTTAAAACATCAGCGGCGGTTTCTCCTCTGTTTTGATCAAAGCGCATATCCAAGGGACTGCTTAAACGAAAGGAAAAACCACGTTCGGAAATATCCAATTGCATAGAAGATACTCCCAAATCAGCCACTATGGCCTGTAAAGGCCCTTCTTTGGTAATTTGCTCTTGATAAAGGTCAAGATTAGCAAAAGAGTCGTGGATGGCTATAAAGCGATCTTGAAAACTTTTTAACTCTTGCGTAGCCAACATTAAAGCCGTACGATCCCGATCAAACCCCCAAAGTTTGCCCGCAGGAGATGTGCATGAAAGCATCGCATGCGCATGACCTCCGGCGCCAACCGTGGCGTCCAAACAGTTGTCGTTTGGTTTTAAGTTCAAGTTATTTATTACTTCTTGTAAAAGAACAGGAATGTGCATAGATCTTTAGTTGTCCGTTGTTCTGAAATTAAAGTTAAACTCCCAGCTCTCCAAGGGTTTCGGCAATTTCGTTGCTGTCTTTTTCGGTTTCGGCCTTGTATTTCTTCCAAGCTGCTTCGTCCCAAACCTCCAACCGGTTATAAAGACCGGCCACCACAGTTTTTTTAGAAATTCCCGCATATTCCCGCAGATACTCTGGAAGTACAACTCGACCCTGGCGGTCAAGTGCTACGTCCATAGCGCCTGCTAACATTAAACGAGCAAAAGCCCTGGATTTACTTTGAGAAATGGGTAATTTTACTAACTTTTCCGCTAACACATTCCATTCTGATTGCGGATAGATAAAAAGACTATGATCAAGACCGCGGGTGACAATTGCCCCTTTAGAAAGATCAGCTCGAAATTTAACCGGTATGGCTAACCGGCCTTTTTCATCCACCGTATGTTGATATTCTCCGATAAACATTGAATTTTTATTTTAGTTATCCACTTTTTGGAGTGGTTATCCCCACTTTTATCCACTTTTTACCTTATAAACCCATTATATACCACTTTACCCTATTTAGCAATACCAAAAAAGCCCACTTTTGGGCTTGAGCGTCAACTAATTGTGTATAACTTTTAATTTAAAACTACCAGCTTAAAAAACGCTGAGAAACAGGCAGGGTAATATAAAAAACCGTGCCTTGATTTTTGCCGCTGGACTTAAACCAAATTTGGCCGTGGTGCTTTTTAACAATATTGCGCGCAATATACAAACCCAAACCCGAACCGTTAGACTCCGCTTCTTTGGCATTGCTGGCGCGGAAAAACTTAGAAAAAATCTTTTGCTGTTCTTCTTTGGAAATACCGATTCCCGCGTCGGTAATGGAAACAAAATTTTGATTATTTTGAAAATCAAAAACAACTTTCACTGTCGCTTTAGGAGGAGAATATTTGATGGCGTTATCTAAAATATTTTGAAAAACCATGGTCAATTTTAATTTATCCATATTCACCGGAGGAATATTCTGTTTTCTTTTTTGATAATCAATTTTAACTTTCTTTTGTTTGGCGTCTATTTTGCTTTTAGCTACAACCGTATCTAAAATATTTCCCAATTTTTCTTCTTTAAACTGATATTGCGCTTTACCCTCTTCCAACTCAGAAACATCTAACAGATCGTTGATAATTTCAATAACCTGATTATTTTTAACATAAGCCTGATCCAATAATTCTTGCTGTTTCGCGTTAAGTTTGCCGGTGTCACCGTCGGCCATCAGTTTAAAAAACCACTTTAAACCGGAAAGCGGCGTGCGTAATTGGTGTGCGGCCACAGAAATAAACTCGCTCTTCATTTGATCCAGCTCTTTATCTTGGGTGATATCGCGCAAAACTTTAACCCAACTGATGATTTGATCTACCGAATTTTTAATGGGAATAGCGTCCACTTGCATATAAATTTTACTGTCCAAATCTTCAATAATCAATTCTTGGCTAAGTTCTTTTTGTTTTTTTGGTTGCAATAAAATAGCCTCAATCAATGGCTGAAAGCTGGTAGGAAAATTTTTTTTGAACAAAGAGCCGATTTTTTGACGATCATCATAAATACGCAACATCGCGCGCGCCGGAGGATTGATGGATAAAATATTGCTATCCACATCAATCATCACAATTCCTTCAATTAAAGAATTTAAAATGGAACGCACTTTGTCGCGCTCAATGGTAAGTTGCAGTTCACGCTCATGCAAAAGACGGTTAACCACAATGGCCAAAACGGAAAGAATTAAAATCAACAAATCAATAGTCATGGTGTTTAAAAGCGTATCGGCGATATTGCCGAAAATTCCGGCATCGTGCTGATAACGACTAAGGTGCGGAATAATACGGTTGTATTCCAAGGCGATCAAGCCGGTATAAAGCATGACTACAAAAAAAGCGAAAAAAACAATCTCCACGCTGGAAAACAAAATAGTTACCACCAACAAAGGAAATAAATAAACGAAAAAATTTACGCTTTCTATGCCGCCGGTATAATACACCAAACCCGTAATCATCATTAAATCGACAACTACCTGAATAACTCCAAAAATCTTTAAACTGGTTAACCGAATGTTTTTCGGCTGACGCCTGATATATAAAGAAAAAAACAAATTATAAAGCACGGAAATAATCACCAAAAGAGACAACCGCACAGGAGAAAGCGAGGAAACGTTAATACCGGTAATACGCTGAACAATACCCACAAAACCCAAACCCAAAATCAAAATCCACCGAGCGATAATAATTCCTTGGTTGGATTTAATAAATTTATATTTTTGCTCCTCCTCCATTTTCATGCGGTTTTTTTCCCAATGGTTATGGTCGGCTCTTTGTGATAAACGGCCGCTTGGTAAGCGGGACTAATGGTTAACTTTTGTTTAGCCTCTTGGTAAGTTAAACAAGAATTAGCAGTGATGGTTGGAATTTTTTTGCACCAAGAAAGCATATTCGCAACCAAAGCGGTTAAACGAGCAATAGTAAAACGTTTTGTTCCGCTTATAACTACCGTACCCAACAAATCGTCCCAGGAAACTTTGGCGGTTTTGAGCAGAGCGACCAATTCCGGCAATAAAGACTGGGTGTTGTCAACAGTAAAAACGATTACTTTTTCACCGACTGTTTGATTGAAAACATCGAGCAGAAAAATTTTAATTTCATCGGCGACAGCTGAAGTTTCCAAAAAAAGAATATTTTGATCCCTGCTCATAGTTATAGTATACTGCTAAAATGACAATAAAACAATACATCCCGAACGGTTTAAGTTTTTTTCGCGGCGGTGTTACCCTGGTTTTGGTATGGCTGATATTTATGCCTCAGTCTTTATTATTGGCTCAGGCGTTTTTTTTAGCCGGCCTCATTTCAGATAAATTAGACGGCACTCTGGCGCGGCTGTGGCAAGTGGAATCGAACTTGGGAAAAAAAATTGAATCTTTGGTAGATCCGGCTTTTTGTATCATCAGCGGCATTTATGTTTTTGTAAGAACAGATATACAACCGTGGGTATTTTGGTACGGCTTAACTTTGATTGTCACTATGAGCCTGTTGCGGTTGTTTGTTTCTTGGCATCGTAAAAAATTATTTTACGAAAAATCTCCTCTCACGCGCTACGGCGTGCTCATAACTTATATACTAATCTTTTTTTATTTGTTCTCTGTCCCCTACCGAGAAATGCTCTTGTGGGTTGGAATAATTTACGGTTTGCTGGTTTACTTAAATTACGGGAAAATGCTGATCAAGTTTGGACGGCGCCAAGAATAGTTTATTTTAAGTTTTGGACAAAATTCATTAAAGTGCGCACCCCGAAACCAGTGCCGCCGTGAGTAAGATAAGACAAATGAGGTTTGGGCGCCCACCCGGGTCCGGCAATATCCAAATGAAGCCATGGCGTTTTTTTTACAAATTCTTGTAAAAATAAAGCCCCTTCAATCGCGCCGCCCATGCGAGTCATGTCGGTGTTTTTCATATCGGCAATCTGGCTTTCCAGCATAAATTTATAATCCGACCAAATCGGCAGTTGCCAAATCGGTTCACCCGCGGCCTCACTCGCCTCTTTAATCAGATGTAATAAATTTTTATCCGCACTAAACATGCCGGCAATATCATAACCCAGAGCGATCATACAAGCACCGGTTAAAGTGGCCACATCCAACAAATAATCAGGCGCCAAAGTTTTTTCCGCCCAAGCTAAAGCTTCCGCCACCACTAAACGACCCTCGGCGTCAGTATTATTGATCTCAATAGTTTTACCATTATAAGCGGTAATCACATCGCCGGGACGAATGGCCTTTCCCGAAATCATATTTTCCACCGAGGCGATAATTCCGTGCACCTCAATTTGGGGCTGAAGAAAAGCAATTTGGGAAAATAAACCAAAAACCGCGGCCGCCCCGCCCATATCACATTTCATTTCTTCAATATAACCAGAAGGCTTGATATTGATACCGCCGCTGTCAAAAGTAACACCCTTGCCGCAAATTGCTACTTTTTTAAGATTTTTCGACTTTTTGGCTGGCGTGTATTTTAAATGAATCAACTGACCATCTTCTTCTGACCCTTGTGAAACTGCAAGCAAAGCGTTCATTTTCATTTTTTTCATGGATGCTTCTCCATAAACTTTTACAGAAATAGTCGGATGCTTAGCTAAGGCGCGCGCATATTTGGCAAAAGTTTTTGGAGTCAAATGCACTGCCGGTTCGTTGACTAAGTCCCGCGCAAAAATAGTGCCTTGGGCATACAGTTGGCCCCGTTTAACCTCTTGTTGCAATCTATCGGGGGCAGATTTTTTTTCTACCAGAAACAAAACCTGCTTAAGAGTGTTTCTTTTTTTGGCTTGGTCTTCTTTACTGCGGTATTTTAAAAACTGGTAACTGCCCAGCAGTAAACCCTCAACCACAGCTTGAGTCGGCCAATTTGCCGAAGTGGGAATAATTATTTTTTTAGCTTTCACAGCCTGGGCAATTTTAGCCGCAGCGGCATAGGCGCGTCGTCTCACCTCGGCATTTACTTCTTGTTTTTTTCCCAAACCCAAAATTAAAACCCGCGTGG
>MHKJ01000062.1:0-702 GCA_001818355.1 Candidatus Kerfeldbacteria bacterium RIFOXYC2_FULL_38_9
CTATGAAAGCCTTGTTTGCCGAATTGTTTATTACTGAAAAATTAGACGAAGCAGATCGCAAGCAATTATCAGCACGAGGTTTAGAATTTTTGGCTAAACAAGCGGCAGAAAATTTTCCAGCAGCCATGGCAGCACACGTTGACGCTGCACGAGCAAGAGATAAAGAGCTTGACCCGGAAGCAGAAAAAAAAGCCATGGCGCAAATAGTAGCCGTGATGCTTGGCGGACTTACTGCCGGAGCTGTAGCTAAAAAATACGCCCGTGATACCATCTTTCAAGAATTAACTCGCATGAAAGCCAGCGTTGAACAACAGGACGCAGAAGGGCAACGCTTATTGGAAGCGTTAGACAAATACGCCACTGAACCTTTGGTGATTATGGATATGCTGGCAAAAGCCGAACCGGCAATTTTGCGACAGGGGCCATTGAAAGCAAGATTAGCAGAAGTTTTTGTTGGTGAAAATGCAACATATTTACCTATGTTGCAACAGTTGTGTGAACAACGAAATGTCATTGTTGCAGAAGCGTTATTAGATCGTTTGCCGATTATGAATTTAGATAAAGGCAAATTAGGATCTTATATTCCGGCCGGCATCGCCACCATTTGTACCTTGGATAGAGAAATAAAAACCACCTGGAATATCTTTGGATTTTTAGATGACAGGCTTGATGCAAAGAGGGATAATTTTAAACACACAATCG
>MHKJ01000062.1:733-4992 GCA_001818355.1 Candidatus Kerfeldbacteria bacterium RIFOXYC2_FULL_38_9
TCTTTTTAATGCAGATGATTTTAATGAATTAAAAAATAATACTGAAGCCGTATATACGAAAATATCAGCCAGCGTGCAAGACGGCAGCTGTAGCAGAGAAATATATTGGCATTTAGCGCATTTATTTTCAATATCGAATGATGCTTGGTTTGATATGTTAAGTTCTGATTTTTTAAAGTCGCAGGCAAAAGAAATTTTAATGGCGGCATTGGCTATTGATGGAAGAGGTAATAAACGTGGTCTTAATTTTGTGGATATGATTTTAAAGCTGTTTGTTGGTGTAATGCCCCTAGAACAACGAATGGAGGTTTTACACATTGTGCAAATACGATTAGCTGGAGAAAAAAACGTGTTTATTCAGTTTAATGAAAAAGGTGATATTACCGAACGGCTGGATTTGAATGCTGTGCGAAAAGAATCATTACAATTTTACCAAGAACACAATTTACAGGAACTTTCTGCAGCTTTACCCCAAGAAATTAAACTTTCTGCGGAAAACAAACTGCGCATTTTAGAAGCCCAGGCAGAAGGATATGATTGTGCCATGATTATGGCGCCCACAGAATTGCAAAGTGGTAATATTTTAAAATTATTAGATGAATGCGCCACCAAACCGGTTAATGGTTTATCAAAAGACGATCAATATACCGCTCCATATATTTATGATAAAGACGTTACCCTTAAAGCAAAAACACAAAATCGCCCTAAAAAGAAAGCGTATCTTATTCTATACAAATCCAATGGCGTAGAACCGGAAACCAGAGATAAAACTTTTGATGAATGTGATGCAATATTCCAAGCAAAAAATGCAGAATATCAAGCCCAAGGAAAGCAAATGCGTATTGTTGGCTTTACTACTCCGGAATATTTGTTGGCACAACGAAAAGCATGTGAAGAACACAAAGATCATCGCTTTGATGCTTATTCAGGCCCAGCACAATCGCAGTGGACAGGGTTGTTAGATTCTAAAACACCTTCCGGCTCTGTGAATGCCTATTGGAATCCGAGCGATCACCAGGTGGATGTCTATTGGAACCGTAGTATGTCTTCCGATGTGGGGCTCGGTGCGCGTTCTGCGGTTATTATTGAATTGGAAATTTAATATTCGCGTGATTTTTTGTTTTTTATTGAGGGTGTGATATATTAAGTGAGGACACCCCGCTTTTTGTAGTGGGGTTTTGTTTAATAAGATATAATAATATCTGAGTATGAAAAATATAGAAAAAAATTATAAAATCGTTCTTTTTCAGAGCCAACAAATTAGGCGTGTTTGGTACCATAAGGAATGGTATTATTCGGTGGTGGATATTGTGGCGGTATTAACTGGTAGCACAAATGCCCGTGATTATTGGTATAAAATGAAAAAACGTGAGAAAAATGAAGCCGGAGTTGAGTTGTCGACAATTTGTCTACAACTGAAATTAGAGAGCACGGATGGGAAAATGAGAGAATTTGCGCGACAATATGACAGATTTAGAGTTGATTTTTACTATGTTGGGTGAAAAAGTCACCACAGAAATTTCGCAAAACGAAAAGCCTAAAAATATGCCTCAGCATAAGAAAGTTGCAAAAAGAGGCGGTGGTGTTGCTGGTAAGGCTAGAAAAGCAACTGAAAAAGAACTGGGTAGAAGTACAATTACAAAAACACAAAACTTGGATTCTGCAAAAAATTAAAAAGTTAGTATTTATGAAAAGAAAAAAAGAACAACAACAGAAAAAAACAGGCAAAGAATTGATCATTTACCAAGCGAAGAGCGGTAAAATTGAATTCCGCGGTGATTTTAAGCGTGAAACCATTTGGGGAAATTTAAATCAAATTTCTGATTTATTTGGTAGAGATAAATCTGTTATTTCTCGACACATTAACAATGTTTATACATCTCGTGAGCTTGATAAAAACGCAACTGTTGCAAAAATTGCAACAGTTCAAAAAGAGGGAAAAAGAGCCATACAGCGCGAAATCGAGTATTACAATTTGGACATGATTTTATCAATTGGGTATCGAGTTGATTCAAAACAGGCCACACGATTTCGTATTTGGGCAACAAAAACCTTGAAACAACACTTATTGCAAGGCTACACCATAAATAAAGAACGTATCGCATACAATTATGAGCAATTTTTACAAGCTGTTGCTGATGTTAAAGCTTTATTACCCACTGATAATAGAGTACAGGCAAAAGATGTGTTGGAATTAGTAAACGCTTTTGCCAGTACGTGGTTTTGCTTGTATAAGACAAAATGGTCGGTTTGGTGTTATTATTGTTACAGAAAAACCATAAGTAAATATGCCACGAATTAAAGAAATCATAAAAAAACTGTTACCCAAAAGCGCGCTGGGGTTTTATCATAAATTTTTAGCGCGATTTGCGGCCATAGTATACAATAATCCTTCGAAAAAGATGGTTGTTGTTGGCGTTACCGGTACCAAAGGCAAAACCACGGTTGGCAATGTGTTGTGGCGCTTACTTACTGATGCCGGTTTTAAAGTGGGATTAACCGGTACGGCCAATTATCGTATTGGCGAGCAGGAATTTATTTCTCATTACAAAATGTCAATGTTGGGGCGGTTCAAGTTGCAACAGTGGCTAGCGCGTATGGTACGGGCCAAGTGCCAGATCGCTATTGTGGAAACAACTTCTGAAGGTATTTCCCAGTGGCGTCATCTGGGTATTCATTATGATGTGTGTGCATTTACTAATTTGTATCCGGAACATTTGGAAGCGCATGGCAGTTTTGCCAATTACAAAAAAGCCAAGTTGCAACTTTTTGAACATTTAGCGGCGTTGCCGGAAAAAAAAATTAACAATAAAATCATCACCAAGCAAGCAATTATCAACATGGATAATGAACATGCCCAAGATTTTTTTAAGATTGGTAAATATAAAAAAATTCGCATAGGTGCAAGCATTGAAAATGAGATATCAATATCTGATATTATAGAATATGGTAATAAAACCACCTTTACTTTAAATAAAATAAAAACGGAAATTCCTTTGTTGGGATTTTGGAATGTTTATAATGTTTTAATTGCGGCCGGTACGGCCGAGGCTTTGGGGGTTGATTTAGAAAATGTGGCAAAATCACTGCCTGGGATTGAACAAATTCCGGGAAGAATGGAGCACATAGATTGTGATCAATCTTTTACAGTTATTGTTGATTACGCGCATGAGCCAAAGGGACTGGAGCTTTTATACTCGTTTTGGAAAAAAATTATACCTGCAGAAAATAAGCTTATCACTTTGATCAGTTCTACCGGAGGCGGACGGGATCAGGCGCGTCGTAAAAGAAACGGAATTATTGCCGCTAAATACTGCGATTATTTAATTGTGACTGACGAAGACCCCTATGACGATGATCCGCAAAAGATTATCAATGAAGTGGCCACAGGCGCTATTGAAGCCGGAGCGGTTTTGGATCAAAATATGTGGAAAATTCTTGATAGAAGAGAGGCGATTCGTAAAGCTTTTTCTCTGGCTCAGGCCAACGATGTGGTTTTTTTAACCGCCAAAGGCGCTGAACAGTGTATGGTAATAAAAAATGGTCAGAAAATTCCTTGGGATGATCGTAAGGTCGCACGAGAAGAATTAGTTAAAAAATAAGGCCTGTGCACAAAACTGTGGAGAATGTGGGTAACTTTAGTGTAAAGATTTTTATATTTTTAACTTGATTTTTTTTAATTAAGTGTTATTTGCTAATCTTAGCCAATATTATTCTGTGGAAAACCCCCTTGACAAGTTTCCAGCTTTTCCCTTGACAAGACTTTAAAAAAATCTTAAAGTTACTATTGGTCTTAAAAAATATTTTGTCAGCCAACACGTGTCCATCATCGTAAGATAATCAAGAACTAGGGTTGCACTTCCCCTTAAATGTGTGGGTTGACTTTTTTTATCTTTAAAAATTGAAGTGTTATGAAAAAATCGCATGAAGTGCGCAAGTATTTTACGTCTAGTCGCGACGCCATTGAACTCCCGGATTTGATTGAAGTACAAAAGACTTCGTATCGGTGGTTTATGGAAAACGGTTTACAAGAACTTTTTGAAGAAATTTCCCCTATTGAAGATTTTACCGGTCGTGATTTAGAACTATATTTTGATAAGTATTATTTAGACGAGCCTCGTTTTGATGAAGTAACAGCTAAAGATAAAAATTTAACTTTTGAAGCGGCGTTGCGCGTGCAAACCCGTTTAGTCAACAAACGTACCAATGAAGTAAAAGAGCAAGAAGTTTTTCTTGGTGATTTTCCTTTAATGACTGAT
>MHKJ01000062.1:5019-6048 GCA_001818355.1 Candidatus Kerfeldbacteria bacterium RIFOXYC2_FULL_38_9
ACTTTTTTGGTTAATGGCATTGAAAGAGTGGTGGTATCCCAGTTGATTCGTTCCGCCGGTGTTTTTTTTACCAGCAATTTTTTAAAAGGCAACATGTATTATGGAGCCAAAATAATTCCTAATCGCGGCGCTTGGCTGGAAATTGAAACCAATCACGATAATGTTATTTACGTTAAAGTGGATCGTAAACGCAAGGTGGCGGTTACCGCTCTTTTACGGGCTTTTGGTTATGGCACGGACGAAGAGTTAATTGATCTTTTTAAAGATGTTGATATTGATCCTAATAATCAATACATTAAAGCTACGATTGAAAAAGATATTGCCAAGTCTGAAGGCGAGGGTCTCAAAGAGGTTTATAAGCGCATCCGTCCGGGCGATATGGCCACCATTGATAATGCTCGCAGTCTTATTCATTCCATGTTTTTCAATTTTGATCGTTATGATTTTGGCCGCGTGGGTCGTTATAAAATTAACAAAAGATTCGGCTTTGATATTGAAAATAAACCGGAAAACAGAGTATTGCGTCGGGAAGATTTGGTCGCTATTATTCGCGAAGTCATTCGTTTGAATATTTCTCAAGAAGAACCGGATGATATTGATCATTTGGGCAACCGTCGCGTGAGAGCGGTTGGCGAATTGGTTCAGAATAAATTTCGAATAGGCTTGGCGCGTATGGAACGTATTGTTAAAGATCGCATGTCCACCAAAGACGTGGAAACCTTGACTCCCGGACAACTGATTAACGCGCGGCCGGTTATTGGCGCGGTTAAAGAATTTTTCATGTCTTCTCAGTTATCGCAATTTATGGATCAAACCAATCCTTTGGCAGAACTGGAACACAAGCGTCGTTTAAGCGCCATGGGTCCGGGCGGTTTGTCTCGAGAACGCGCTGGATTTGAGGTGCGCGATGTGCACCGTTCTCATTATGGCCGTATTTGTCCTATTGCCACCCCGGAAGGACCAAACATCGGTTTGGTTGGACACTTGGCTTCTTTCGCGCGCATCAATGATTTTGGATTTATTGAAACG
>MHKJ01000062.1:6107-7122 GCA_001818355.1 Candidatus Kerfeldbacteria bacterium RIFOXYC2_FULL_38_9
TCAGGCAAAAAACCACGCGTGTCAGATGAAGTGGCATATCTGGATGCTTTTACCGAAGAAAAAATTACTACCACTTCCGCCACCACTCCGCTTGATGAAAACGGTTATTTTTTGACGGAAAAAGTCGAAGGACGAAAAAATATGCAACCGATGATTGTGGAATCAAGTGAAGTTGACTATATGGATGTTTCGCCCAAACAAATTGTTTCTATTTCTACCGCTTTGATTCCTTTTTTGGAGCATGATGATGCGGTGCGCGCTTTAATGGGTACTAACATGCAACGCCAAGCCGTTCCTACTATTTTTCCACAAGCGCCTATTGTGGGCACGGGTGTGGAACATCGTGCCGCTAAAGATTCGGGTCAAGCAGTGGTGTCTACCTCAGCCGGTGTCATTGCTCATGTGCAAGCGGACAAAGTGGTGGTGAAAGAAAAAAGCGGCGCTACCAAAGAATATATGTTGCGACGTTTTGTGCGTTCTAACGCTTCCACTTCCATTAACCAACGTCCTATTGTTGACAAGGGACAGAAGATAGATAAAGGAGAAGTGATTGCCGATGGCGCGTCTACCGACCACGGAGAGTTGGCTTTGGGGCAAAACGTCTTAGCCGCTTATATGCCTTGGGAAGGTGGTAATTACGAAGATGCTATTTTGCTTTCCGAGCGTTTGGTGATGCATGATCGTTATACAAATGTGCATATTGAAGATTATACTATTGATGTGCGTGATACCAAGCTGGGCCCGGAAATTGTTACGCGCGATATTCCTAATGTTTCTGAAGAAAAACTTAAAAATTTAGATGAAGATGGCATTATTCGCATTGGCGCGCAAGTAGCTTCCGGTGATATTTTAGTTGGTAAAATTACGCCTAAAGGAGAAACCGAACTTTCGGCTGAAGAAAAATTGTTACGCGCGATTTTTGGTGAAAAAGCCAAAGATGTTAAAGATTCTTCTTTGTATCTTTCTCACGGCGAGCATGGCAAAGTGGTGGATGTAAAAATTTTCACCAAAGAAG
>MHKJ01000063.1:0-2710 GCA_001818355.1 Candidatus Kerfeldbacteria bacterium RIFOXYC2_FULL_38_9
TGAATTTCCCGATTACCGTTCCACTCGTTAACCGAAACACGATAAACCAAATCCAACATGGTGCCTACCGCTAACTCCTTGGCTAATTTGCCAAAACCAAAGCCAATTCCCGGTCTTTTAATGCCTCCTTGAGAAACTACCAATTTTAAATGGTCCGCTTTTTTGCCAACTGCCGAAATTGCTAAAAGTTTCACCTTGCGGGACAAAAATAACGGCTCCGCGTTGCCCTCTCCATAAGGAGAGAACTGTTCCAACAAAGCCACTAATTCCCAGTTAATTTCCGTAAAATTCAGCTGTTTTTCAATGTGCAAAATTTTTCGTAAATCCTCTTGCGCTAACTGCTCTTTGGCTAAATCTTTTATTCTTAAAATAAATTCCGCCAAAGCTTTTTCATTTTTTAAAGTAAAACCGCACGCCATAGGATGACCGCCGTATTTCACAAAAAGCTCGTCCATGGTTTGCAAACTTTTAATTAAATTAAACTGTTCAATAGATCGACCCGAACCCATAATTTCTTCTCCTGACCGAGTAATAACCAAAGCCGGGCGATTGGTTTCAGTGGTGATTTTTCCCGCTACCAAGCCTACCAAACCCACCGGACAAGTTTTATCTTCTACTACCACCAAATAATCATCTTGCTGAGTTTTGACTTGCAATTGAGCGGTAATGGCCGCTTTTTCGGAAATAGCTTGTCTTTTTTTATTGGTTTGCGCCAAAGATTCGGCTAAAACTTTAGCTTTTCCGGCATCCTCTTCAATTAACAGTTCAAAAGCCGCATTGGCATGTTTCATTCTGCCGGCGGCATTCAAGTGCGGAGCGATTTTATAGGAAACAGTTTGCGTGTCAGCTGTTTTGGCGTCTACTCCCATAGTGGCAAAAAGTTGTTGTAAACCCGGACGTTTATTTTTGCGCAAGACCATCAATCCATATTTAGTAAATACTCTATTTTCCGAAATTAAATTAACATAATCCGCAATCGTGGCAATACTGACAATATCCAAAAGCCATTTTTCAAAAGCCTCTCCCAACTTAAACGTGGTGATTAAGGCTTGACACAACTTAAACGCCACTCCTACACCGGCCAAGTTCTTAAAAGGATATTTTTCTCCGGCAATAACCGGATTTAAAATTGCTAAAGCTTTATCCGGTAAAGTCGGTGGTTGCGCATGATGATCCGTCACGATTACTTCCATGCCCAAAGCAGAGGCTTGGGCAATTTCCGGTTGATTGGAAATGCCGCAATCTACGGTAATAATCAAATTGGTATTATTGTCAAAAAGAGTTTGCACGGTGTTTTTATTTAAACCATAGCCCTCGGTATCGCGGTGCGGTAAATACACGTCTACTTGTGCGCCAATTTTTTTTAAAGTTTTAAACAAAATAGCGGCACTGGAAACCCCGTCAGCATCATAATCGCCGTGCACCACGATTTTTTCTTGATTTTTCAGAGCTTGTTGAATACGCGCCACCACTTTGTGCATGTCGTTAAACAAAAAAGGATCATACTGATCTTGTCCGTAGTCCGGATTTAAAAAACGATCAATATCTTCTTGTTGGGTTAAATGACGATTAAAAAGCAACTGCAAAGCAATGGCAGATAACTGAGGAAAACGCTCTCCTGTTTCCGGATCCAAATTTTCACTCAACTGCCATTGATAAAGAGGGTTACTTTTGGCCATATGCTTTGCCAGAGGCGATTTCTTTTACTACGTCCATCAAATCAATCTGACTTTGGTGCTTCAGACGTTTTTTGGCTCGCTCCAAAGAGAGCCAAGCATAACGAGAATGTTCTGACGAAATACGCACCCGTTGACTGGTGCGAATTAAATAATATACCACTTTCCGATGCACTAACGCGCCTTTATACTGAAAAGTGTAATTCATAGATGTGCAAAAATCAGCCACAAATTCAAAATCTTTAATACCGGTTTCTTCAAAAATTTCTCTTTTTAAAGTATCTTTCTCCCGCTCACCCGCCTCTACTTTTCCTTTGGGAAATTCCCAATATTGATTACGTTGTTGAAAAACCAAAAGCACGTGATTATATTGATTTAACACAATCGCCCCCACACTTTTGGAAACGTCTTGAGTTTCAATGACATCATGACTTTTTTTAATCAAATTAACTGTTCTTTTCTTGAGTGATTTGTTTATTTTTTTAGATTTTTTCTTCATCTTGGATAGCTTTTAACAATTGATCTGGTTGCAGAGAGAGTTTAGAAAAAATTTCTTGTTCCAATTTTTTATTCTCGGCCCATATGTCTCTGCCGGTCATTTTGTCATTTTGAAAAAGAAAGGGATAGCGTTTGTTTAATTGATGCAAACGTTCTGACAAAGAAACTATCTGATCTTGTTCCACTCGCCGATCGGCATAATTGACTATTTTATCTTCCCAAGTTTCAGCTAGGGGCAAATTCATAAGATCGTGCCTAAAAATAACCATAGCCATTTCAGGATATTGCTCGTGAAAAATATCATAGTTAATTTTACTATGGGGAATATGGGGAGGATACTTTTTCCTTTGTTCGGTCCACACGGCTATTTCGGCTGACGTGGGAGTATAAGGAAACTTTTCCAATGATAAGCTTTTCCACTCTGTTACTCGCAAAGTATCGTGTAACAGAGTTGCTCTATCAACCAAATCCAGTATAACATTTTCACCAACCGCGATCAACTGCTTGGCCAAATAAACCCCTACGCGGTTAACCTG
>MHKJ01000063.1:2815-2911 GCA_001818355.1 Candidatus Kerfeldbacteria bacterium RIFOXYC2_FULL_38_9
AAGCGGGGTGACCGAAAGAATTTTCATTTTTTTTAGACGCTTGGCCGTGGGGGTGTAAATAGTATCGGTAATCACTACCTGACGAATACAGGTTTT
>MHKJ01000063.1:2929-7181 GCA_001818355.1 Candidatus Kerfeldbacteria bacterium RIFOXYC2_FULL_38_9
TTTACCGGATAAAATAGCATGAGTGCAAGCAAAATAAATATTACGCGCTTTTTTCTTTTTTAAAATATCCACCACTCCCATGAGAGTGCCGGCGGTGTTGATTTCATCATCCACTATTAAAATATTTTTCCCTTTTACTTCTCCTTGAAAATCATGAAAATAAGCATAATCACGACGATGAATACTGCGCCGTTTGTACACTTTAACTAAAGGAACATTTAAACTTTTCGCATATTTTTCCGATTCGGGAATACTGCCTTTATCCGGTGCTAGCACCACGAAATTTTGTAATTTTTTTTTGGTAAAATAATCCACAATCATTTCAAAAGCGCGCAGTTCTTTAGCTTTGATAGAAAACTCTTTAAAATATTTAACACTGCGATGTTTATGCAAGTCAATCAGCAAAATCCGAGCAACGCCTGCTGTTTTTAACAGTTTGGCCGCTAATTGAAAAGACAAAACTTCTCCGGCCATGGTTTTCTTTTCCTGTCTGCGATAACCAAAAAAAGGCATGATGGCCGTAATTTTTTTTGGCTGAAAGTCGGCAATGGCATGCACCATTAACAAAAGCTCCATTAAAGTTTCATTAACCGGCATGGAGGTCGGCTGGATAATATACACATCGCGATTTTTAACATCTTCGTGTAAAATAACATGCGTTTCTTGATCGGCAAAACGAACTATTTCCATATTTCCTAATTTCAGCCCGATCTCTTTGGCGAGTTTTTTGGCAAAAGGTTTATTGGCGGTGCCGGCAAAAATCAACGGTTTAGTTATCATTTTTTTTAAATTTTTTTTTACTCATAACGCAAAGCCTCAATCGGATGCAGTTTAGCGGCCTTGATGGCAGGGTATAAACCAAAAATAATACCAATGGTGACAGATACTCCGCAAGCGATAATTAAAGCGCTGGGCACAAAAACAAAAGCCACACCCCAATCCGGTTGCAACACATTAACCAGGGCAACAGCGCCAAAACTTAAACCCAAACCTAAAGCAATGCCAACTATACCGCCGATAGTGGTTAAAACCACAGATTCGATTAAAAACTGAAATAAAACCGTGTTATTTTTCGCGCCGATCGCTTTGCGTAAACCGATTTCTTTAGTGCGTTCTTTAACGGTTACTAACATAATGTTCATAATACCAATACCTCCGACCAATAAAGAAATGCCCGCAACCGCACTCACAAAACCCTGAATACCAAGCAAAACCGTATCCATAATGCGAATAGCTTGATCACGACTAAAAACCATAAAAGGATTTTCGGCTTCATCGGTAATATTGTGCAAGCGCCGCAATTCATAAGACAGTCTGTTTTGAAACGAAACAGCATCGGTTCCTTTGTTAAATTGTATCAACATATAACTGACTGTATTACGATTTTTTTCTTCACCAAATAATTGTTTTACGGTACTGATGGGCATATAAGCCATTTGAAAACCAAAAGAACCCGGTCCGAAGCTGGTTTTTTCCGTAACTCCCACCACTCTCATAAAACGACCGCCGATTTTAACTTTTTGACCAACGGGATTTTCAGTGCCAAAAACCTCTTCAGCCAAACCTCCGTCTAATACCACTACTTTAGCGCTACTGGCCACATCGCTTGCGTTAAATGCCCGACCTTGAATTATTTTAAAATTATTAACGGTAAAAACCGCTGGTGAATCACCATAAATATTGGCGCTTAGTTTTTCTTTTTTATACTCAAAAGTTTCAGAAACAATATCACCGGCCGCGATATCAGTTAATTCCGGTAAAATGGCGGAATCCTTTAGAGCCTGCACATCATCAAGGGTCAACTTTTCTCCGTCGGCAGAGCTATCCAAACCCATACTGCTTTGCATCCCCACCTCAATCACGTTGGTGCCAAATTGAGAAAATTGGCTTAATAAAAAATTTTTCGCTGATTCTCCCAAAGTCATAATAAAAATTACCGAACCAATACCAATAATAATTCCCAACATAGTCAAAATAGAACGGCCCTTATTTTTAACAAGTTGCACCAAAGCGGTTTGAATATAAGTGAAAATTTTAATCATGATTTTATAATTTTACCATCTTTCATATGAATAATGCGATCTGCATAAGCGGCAATATCCGGTTCGTGAGTAACCATAATAATAGTAACTCCATCCTGGTGTAAGGCGGATAAAATATTCATAATTTCTTCCGCGGTTTTGGAATCTAAATTACCGGTAGGTTCATCACAAAATAAAACCGTGGGATTGTTAACCAAAGCGCGCGCAATAGAAACCCGCTGTTGTTGTCCTCCGGATAATTCGTTGGGCCTATGAAAGAGGCGATCTGTTAAACCGACGCGGCGCAGAGCCTCGTAAGCTCTTTCTTTTTGCAATTTTCTTTTGACTCCAGCGTACATTAAAGGCAAGCGTACATTGTCCAAAGCTGTGGTGCGCGGCAACAAATGAAATTGCTGAAAAACAAAACCGATGGTCGCGTTGCGTAGTTCTGCGCGGTAATCTTCATCAAAATCTTCAATGTTCACGGCAGAAAAAGAATAAGACCCGGAAGAAGGCGCATCTAAAAAAGCCAACAGATTCATTAAAGTGGATTTGCCTGATCCGGAAGGACCCATAAAAGCCACAAACTCACCTTCCAAAATCGTCAAGTCTACTCCGCGCACAGCAGGAATGGCCACTGTGCCGTTCCAGTAAGTTTTTTTTAAATTATGAACTTCTAAAAGTCCTTTTTTAGACGAGGCAGACATATAAAATTAAAAAGGAGTTGTTGAATTCTGGGGCTCAAAATAGAGCAAAACTTTTTCATCCTCTTTTAATCCGCTGGTAATTTCTGTGTATTCGTCACCCACAAAGCCGGTAGTAATGTCTTTGCTGGTTAAAACATCTGTCACTTTGCCGGTTTGTTCTGCTTTGGTGATAAAATCCTCATCAACAGTTGGCGCCAAATAAACAAATTCGTTGTTATTGTCATCTGTTTGTACCACGCCGGAAGGCAGGGCTAAAATATTGGTTTTTTGATCTGTCACAATTTCCACATCTGCGCTTAAACCGATAATTTTAGTAAGCGCCTCGGGCATGTCGCCGCTGGTAATTTTCACCCGATAACCGCTGTTGCCGCCACTTCCTAAAGCGCTAGGGTCGGCAAATTTTTTCGTATCCACAAAAACCACTTCTCCGCTATAAGCATCTTTACCGTTGTTAAAAGATGGTACGGTAATATGCGCGGTTTGACCAACAACCAGTTCTAAAACTTCCGCATCTGAGGCGAAAAATTCCAAATGGCTGGAACGATAACCTAAAACAATAAGGGGTTGAGCGGCCATATTTAAATCGTCAACATGAGTATTGATTTCTAAAACCCGACCGTCAAAAGGGGCTTTTAAGGTTTCCAAATCTGTTTTTAATAAAACTTCATCTTTATTTACTTCTTCTCCTACTGACACTGGCAGTTCTTTAATTTTAGCTGGCGCTGATAAATAAAGACTAGTAGTTTCATCTGCGGTCATAACCGCGTTGGTTGCAATAGTTTTTTCAATAGTGGTTTTTGAAACCGTAACCGCATCTTTTAGGTAATTATATTTATTTAATCTTTGCTGTTTCATTACTGATTGGCCCACAGCCAGGCCAACAAGTACCAACAAAAAAACCACAACTAATAACCAAAACCACCATCTTTTATAAAATCTTTTTTTCTTAGGCTTAGGAATAAAAGTTGACATAATAAAATAAATTTTAATTATTTGACTCTTTACAAAATAGCACAAAAAAATCTATTTCACAATTTTTGTTCGCCGGCAATTAAATAATACTTAATCCATCTTTGCAATCTAGCCAGCTCTTTTTGCACCTGGGGGCTTTCATATTCACCGGAATGTTTAGTTTGTCCGGTATAACTGGGGTGTTTTTGATCTAAGTGTAAATTAAGCTCGCCTTTTTTAGGTGTTTGACTGCGTACATAAATATGAAAACGCGGATAATATCCTCGGCCTAAACGCATAATAAAACTTGCTTGCGCCGTATTAGGGTCGATAAAATGATGATAACCGGCTTGTTCTAAAATTTGTCTGGGGTTTTTTTGTAAATTTCCCTGCCAGCGTAATTTCATCGTCCTTGCTTTAAATGAAAACGAGACGGCAGTGCTTGCCAGGTTAACAGACCTCTTTGCGCACCCACCTGAGATACCAAAGAAGCGCTGTTATACATAGCCAGTTTCATAGCGGCTGAAATGTTTCCTTGATAACGAATAAAACCGGCTAAAAAAGAAGAAGCGA
>MHKJ01000063.1:7200-9213 GCA_001818355.1 Candidatus Kerfeldbacteria bacterium RIFOXYC2_FULL_38_9
GGATAAAATCAGTTCAATCGCCTCATCTCGATTTAAAATAAGCAAAAACGTGCGTTTCAAAAAAGGACTCAACAGACGATAGCCGCTAGCCAACTGAGCGCTACCGGGGTTCCAAGCCAGATAAGATTTGGCTTGCGTACATACTCCGGTTAAAACTCTGCGCCATTTTGATGCTTCCGTATTAAGAGAAGAAACATAATACCAGGCGGTTTTATGTTGACGAAACCAAACTGGTTTTACCAATAAATCTTCGGCCGCGCCATAATAAATGTGCGCCACGTGTTCACCGCTTTTTTTATTAACCGCCAAAAAAGAAAAACCTGTTCTTTTTTGTTTACTAACCTGTAGTAAAGCCGGGCTAATATGGTGTTGACGAAAATACTCGGCAATGGCCCGACCGTCAAAATCATCACCCAACGTACTTAAAACAGCGGTTTTTAAACCAAGTTGAGAAAAATTGACAGCAGTGTTACTGGCGCCGCCGCCAAACTCAAAAAAAACCTCGTTGCTTTTTAATTTTGCTCCCAGTTCGGCGCCCATAATTTTTTTACACAACGGGTCCGGGTGCGGATTAGTGGCCACCATAAATTTATCCGAATAAAACATTACATCTCGCAAAGCGCTACCGATAGTAATGACGTCAAATTTTTTCATAAAAAACTTTTTAACGAATTAAACTTTGAGAAGTCATATCTTGAGGAATGGACAAACCCATCAATTTTAAAATAGTGGGAGCGGCATCAGACAACACTCCGATTGGTTGCATGCGAGACAAATCGCCCTCTGTAACTTTTGGCCAAAGAGTTCGTTGTTTTTTTAACCAAGAGTTTACCATAATAAACGGTACGGGATTAGTAGTGTGTTCTTTCATAATTTCTCCGGTTTGTTGATCAATCATTTCTTCAGCATTGCCATGATCGGCGGTAATAATCATGGTCGCGTTCATGGTTTCAATTTGCTCTGCCAAACGGCCAATTTCTTTGTCTACCGATTCCACGGCCGCAATAGTTGCCGCCAAATCTCCGGTATGTCCAACCATGTCCACGTTGGCAAAATTGGCGGCGATAAATTGAAATTTATTCTTGGAGAGCTCTACTAAAATACGATCAGCTACTTTAACAACCGACATCGCCGGTGTTTCATTATAAGCCGCGACGCGCGGAGAAGGAATTAAGGCGCGTTCTTCATTTTTAAAAGCTTCTTCCGCGCCGCCATTTAAAAATAAAGTAACATGCGCGTATTTTTCCGTTTCCGCAATATGCAATTGGTGCAAATTATTATCGGCGATGACTCGCGCAATGGGAAATTTAATAGTATCTTGTTGAAAAGCGATTTTTAAAGGTAGATTTTTCTCATATTCAGTCATGGAAATAAAAGACAAATTCTTTAATTGCGCGCCAATATCAAATTTTTGAAAACCGGGCAAAACAAAAGCCTTGGTTAATTGTCGCGCGCGATCAGCTCTGAAATTAAAAAAAATCATGCCGTCGTTATCACCTATGGTTGACCTGGGCGTGCCGTCTTCTTCCATAATCACGGTGGGAGGAAATTCTTCATCGTAGACTTTTTTTTCGTAAGATTGTTCCAGCGCTTTTAAAGGACTGTCTGACATGCGCTCGGCTTGGCCATAACGTATGGCGCGATAAGCTTTTTCTGTGCGATCCCAACGATTGTCGCGATCCATCGCATAAAAACGACCGGCTAAAGTCGCAATTTTGCCTACTCCCAGCTCCTGCATTTTGGTTTCCAGTTTAGAAATAAAAACCAAACCGGCATCGCGGGAAGTGTCTCGTCCGTCTAAAATAACATGCACAAAAACTTGTTGGCTTAAATTATGTTTTTTACATAAATCCAATAAAGCATATAAATGATCTTGGCTGGCGTGAATATTGCCATCGCTTACCAAGCCCATTAAATGCAAATTGCTTTTTTCTTTTTGTACTTTTTCCAACACACTTAAAAAGGCCTTATTTTCAAAAAACGAACCGTTGGCTATCGCCTTGTTGATTGAAG
>MHKJ01000064.1:0-964 GCA_001818355.1 Candidatus Kerfeldbacteria bacterium RIFOXYC2_FULL_38_9
CTTTTGGCTTTTGGTTTTAAACACCACTACGGTTTTCACTGAACCGTCGGAATAAGTGATTTTATATCCTTTTTTGGTAGGAGACACTTTTACAACAGCAACTTCGGTAATTTGGGTGTCGGTATCAGAAGTTTCTGGGGTTTGATCTTCGGTAGTAACATCAACATTATCAGCATTAGTGTCTTCTGGGGAATTATCTGTATTGGTATTAGTATCTGTATTAGTGCTGGTATCAGCCGGAGGGGTGTTAGTGGTAGTATCACCATTGGTATTAGTATTACCGCTGTTCGTGTTCGTGTTGCCGGTATTGGTGTTGGTATCAGCAGGAACTTTATAGTCTTCGTCTATTTGGCCGTTGCAGTTGTTATCAACACTGTCTTGAGTATTATCTAAAACACCGGGATTGATAGAGGCGTCGTTATCATTACAATCTGAAGTAATAGTATAACCGTCTTGATCTTCATCAACATCAGCATAAGTAAAAATCAAACCAAAATTATTTAAAGTTCCAACATCTTCTGTGGCGTCATCCAATACCTTTAATGTCCACGTTCCAGCCGTTTTTGTACTACTTAAATCAGTTAAAGAATCAACTGGTTTATAAAAACCAGTAAATGGTGCTGTTCCTTCAATAATGGAAAACTGAGCATCATCGTCAAACATAGTATTGGTAAAATTATCTCCGCTTTCTCCATTGTGTCTAGCTAAAGTAAATTCTCTACCGTCTGGAGCAACCAAACTAATAGTTAAGTCATCATCATAAGGATGGGTAATATTAACCTCAACACCTAAATGAGTAATGGTATAATTTTCTGTTATTTCAATAGGCAGGGTTAAAACTTGATAATTCTGACTTTGATCCTCAAAGACACCATCGGGAATAGCATAGGTACCGTTGGGAGTATAAAAAGAATCTGTTATTGTTTGAGTGGTGGCTTGTACAGGTTGTAAACTAAACAAAACT
>MHKJ01000064.1:1009-5301 GCA_001818355.1 Candidatus Kerfeldbacteria bacterium RIFOXYC2_FULL_38_9
AATTATTACCTCGTTTATAAAAATAAGACTTTATAATGTAAAAAAGGCTATCACAGAAATTAAATTTTGTCAAGAGTAAATTAGGTGGGTAAGAGGAAAAACCACCAAGGCTCTAAAAATACGTTTAATACGTCGCGGTTGGGTTACAAAACGCCACAACCATTCCAAATGGACAGCACGCAACCACTTAGGAGCCCTTTTGGCTTTGTTTGTCCAAAAATCAAAAACCCCGCCAACTCCTAAGCCAATTTTAGCGGTTTTTATTAAAGATAAATATTTTTTGAGCCAAAGTTCTTGTTCCGGAAAACCCAAACCAACCAAAATCACGCTTGGTTTAAAATCACTGTTTTTTGCTAAAAAATTCTGAAAATTAGCTTCATTACTTATCAGACTGTCTTTTTTAGAGACCTCCCAGCCTAAAAATCGAGCTTGAGGGGCTAATTTTTTACCCGCATCTACCACCATAGCCAAAGATGATAAGCCATCTTGACGCACAATACATAAAACAGCCAGTTGTTGACTATTGGCCATTTTTAAAATTTCAGCGGTGATATCCACTCCTGTTACTGTGTGCTTTAATTTGGAAAAAAGCCTTAAGCCAAAACCGTCCGGTAAAGCTAAATCAGCTGTATTCAGACAATTCTGGTAAACTTTATTTTTATAAGCTTCCAGTAAAATTTCCGGATTAGGAGTAACAATCAGGTTTTGTTTTTGGCCTTTTAAAAATTCACCTATCATTTCTTTGGCCTGAGAAAAACTAATATCCCAAATTTTAACCCCTAAAATTTTAACTTGTTGAATCATATAGCCGGGAAATTTTAGTTGATTTTATGGTTCTATTGTACTATAATTTAAGCATATGCCCAAATTTAAAATTTTTTTAGCCAGCATTTTTTTGTTGCTTACCGCCTTACCTGTTTCGGCCTTTACTTTTACCAAAGGCCGGATTATTGAATCAGATGAAGTGGCTCAAGATCAATATTATTTATCTACTTTTGGCATTCAGGCTTTTTTAGAAGAAAAAGGCTCTGTTTTAGCAAGCTATACCACCCTTGATATTGACGGCCAAAAACGATCGGCGGCGGAAATTATCAATGCCGCATCCAAAAAATTCGAGCTAAACCCTTTGTTTTTCTTAGTCATGGGGCAAAAAGAGTCTTCTGCCATTACCAATTCTACTGTTACCTCGGCTATTGATGACTGCTGGCTGGGATATGCCAGCTGTAAAAGCGCCAGAGGATTTACCGCCCAATTATACGCGGCCGCAGATGTGATTACCAACAAATATTTGCACGATTTAAAAACAAAAGGCTCAACCGTTAGCGGCTGGAAAGTGGGCACGCCTAAAACCACCGTCGATGGCGTAGTGGTTAATCCGCAAAACAATATTACCGCGGCTTTATATACCTATAACCCTTTAGTAGGACGCTGGGGAGGCGGCAACTATCGTTATGGAGCCAATTCGGCTTTTCAAAAATTATGGGATGAGTGGTACCAGCCGAAAAAAGCCTATAACTATCCCAGCGGCTCTTTGTTGCGCATTGGGGATGCTATTTATTTAATTTCCGGAGATGTGAAAAAGCCTTTTGCTTCCATGAGCGCTTTGCTCTCTAATTATGACCCAAATAAAATTATTCCCGTGCCGGCTGTGATAGGAGAACAATATATTACCGGCCAGCCTATTCGTTTTCCCGCTTTTTCTTTGTTGCAAAATCCTGATGGCGGAGTATATCTTTACGCCCATGGCAAAAAACGACCATTTACTTCCCAAGAATCTTTCAAACAATACGGTTTTAACCCGGCGGAAATTATTCAAGCCAGCGCTGACGAAATGGCCGATATTCCAGACGGCGAACCGATTACTGTTAATCAAGTTGATCCGCGAGGATTGTTGGTGCAAAACAAAGTAACCGGAGCGGTGTCTTATATCACACCGCAAGGAGAGCGCAGTGATGTAATTGCCAGGGAAATTTTTGATAATCGTTTTTTGAGCTTAGAAATTATTCCCAAAAGTCCGGAAGAGATTGCAAAATTTAAAATGACCAAGCCGGCTTTGTTAAAAAACGGCACTATCATCACTACTAAAAAAGATAAAACTATCTATATTATTGCCGATGGCAAGAGACACGCTTTTAAATCCAAAAAAGTTTTTAAAAAGTATGGATATCAGCAAAAATATATTATGCCAGTATCCAAAAAAGTATTGAATTTACATCCTCAAGGAAAAGAGGTAGACTTAAAGAAGAAACAGCAAAAGAAAAATAAGAAAAAATAATTTTGGCTTATGTCTCTAATTTTTTCTGCCATCGTTCCTAATAATCCTAAAATATTTTTAGAAAATTCCCAGGATAATTCTTCGGTTACAGCTATTGCCAATTCCATACAAGAACTGGAAGGAGAGCTGTATTTTATGAAACCGGACACCATTTTGTTGCTTACCGAACACGGCTCCGTGGTGCCGGAAGCGATCAACGTTAATATTGAAAGCCCGATTTTAGCAGATGGTTTTAAAAATGGCCTGACCGTTGATGTGGGTTTTATTACTCAACTAAAGAATGTAATCAACGCTACGGCCCAAAGCAATTTGGTAACGGTTGTAGCAGAAAGCACCATACCTCAGGAAATTATAACTCCCCTGTCCTTATTATTAAAACACCTTCCGGAAACACGCGTGGTCATATTTTCCATGGCTAATTTTTCTTTAGTCAAGCATCAAGAATTTGGAGAAATTTTACGCCAACTGTGTTTAGAAACCAACAAAAGAATGGCGGTGATTGCTTCCGGACATTTAGCCAAAAATTCAACCAAAGAAAATGCCTTGGATACTTTGTGTTTAAATTTTTTGAAAAATAAAGAACTGGAAAAAATATTGCACATCAATACGGAAGTGATAGAAAAAAGTAAAAGTGATTTAATGCGTCCTTTGGCGACTTTAATCGGTACGATTGCTAAAATGAATTTAGAGCCGAAAATTTTATCTTACGAACATTTGGATAACGAAAATCAATTAGTGGCGAATTTTACTTTAAAATAAACCAATGATTGCCGAAGTAATTCCTTATGCTCGCACTATTCGTGGTAAGGATTTTTTTGATTATGTTGTACCAAAAAATTTAACTGTCAAAAAAGGCTCTTTAGTAAAGATAGAATTTCGCTCTCGTCTGATCATTGGTTTGGTGCGTGATCTTAAAAAAAACAGCGCT
This sequence comes from Candidatus Kerfeldbacteria bacterium RIFOXYC2_FULL_38_9, assembly GCA_001818355.1. Lineage (GTDB taxonomy): Bacteria > Patescibacteriota > Patescibacteriia > UBA9570 > XYC2-FULL-38-9 > XYC2-FULL-38-9. Next base: position 4,213 of record MHKJ01000064.1, read on the forward strand.
ATTAAAAAATTAAAGCCAGTTATTGCTTTGTCAACCACTCAACTGCCGCAACCAGAACATTTTTTGCTATTTTTAACTTGGTTTGCCAACCATTATTTTATCTCTCAGGCGCACGCTTTTAAAAGCATGCATTATCCATTTTTAAAAAAAAGAAACTTTGCCGATTTAGACAATTGGCAAGAAAACTCCAGCCACAGCCAAAAAATTTCTATTCCCAAAAAAAATATAGAGAGCATAAAAAACGCTTTGGCAAAAGTTAAGCCAAACTTGCCTAATGTGGTGCTTTATAATAACCGAGCGGATTGTTTGGCTTTTTATCAAGGCATTATTAAAAGAAGCACTGGGTCTGTTTTAATTATTGTGCCGGAATATCAAGATGTGTTGAAAATTGCCGAAGCTTTAAATAATAAGGATATTGTTGCTTTAACCAAAAACCCTTCTCCTTCCGTTTGGACCGCTTTGGAAATTGCTTTGCAAAAAAAATCAAAAAAAATTGTCATCGGTACTAAAAAAACCGCTTTTCTCTGGTTGGGTTATTTTGCAACAGTGATTTTAGATCAAGAGGAAGCCAGGTCTCATAAACAATATGAGCTTAATCCTCGTTATCAAACCAGAGAAGTGATTTTGCAAAATATCAATTTACTGACCGTGCCCAAACCGCAACTTATTTTTTGCAGTACAGCGCCCAATATAGAAACTTATTTTGCCAAAAAAAGCTTTAAAATAAACATCAGCAGAACCTGGTCCGCCAAAAATATTTTTACCGTCAATATGTTGGAAGAAAAAATGAAGAAAAATTATTCTTGGTTTTCAGAAAAACTAATGACAGAAATTCATCAATCTCAAAAAACTTTTTTATTTTTTAATCGTTTGGGAAACTTAAATTTAGCCGTTTGCTTAAACTGCTCTGCTGTTTTACCAGCGGATAAAACCAAATGTCCTAATTGTCAAAGTAGTCACCTTAAACAAACGCATCAGGGCACGCAACAATTGGAAATTACCCTAAAAAAATATTTTAAAAATAAAAAAATAGTCCGCCTGGACAGCACTCGTGAGTATCAATTGGCGGAATTACAAAAAGCGGACATT
>MHKJ01000065.1:0-22217 GCA_001818355.1 Candidatus Kerfeldbacteria bacterium RIFOXYC2_FULL_38_9
ATTACTACTTCTGGTTACGGCGGAGCGCATGCATTACTACTTCTGGTTACGGCGGAGCGCATGCTTCAGGTAGTGGTGCTGGTCATGGTGGTCGTGGCGGGCGAGGTCATACCGATGCTGGTGGAACCACTTATGATTCTAGCACTATACCGGCTTTACTAGGTTCAGGCGGTGGTGGTGGTTCTGGTCCGGCTGGTGGCTATGGTGGAGGTAAAATAATCTTAACAGTAAGCGGAACTCTCACGGTTAACGGTAATATCTCTGCTAACGGACAAGACGGTCCGACTACAAGCACTAATGGTGGTGGTGGTGGAAGCGGTGGATCGGTTTATATTTCTACAAGTTCTATTATCGGTAGTGCTGCTATCTCGGCAAATGGTGGCAACGGCGGCGAGGGATCTCAGTATGCAGGCGGTGGTGGTGGTGGTGGTCGAGTGGCTGTTTATTATAATGATGCCGGCGGTTTTACTTTAGGCAATATCACTGCTACCAAGGGTTTAGCAGGTACGGGGGTGGGAGCTAGATTAGATGGATATGATGGAACGACTTATACTTTTCAATACACAGTGGCCGATACTCCTTCTGTAACAGCGCCGGTAAACATGTCCACTGATAGCCGTAATCCTACTTTAACCGGAACTAGTTATTCTTCAAACGGAGCAGTTCACACCACAACAGATTGGAAAATAACTTCAGATCCGGAAGGTTCTACTATCGTATGGAGCAAAGACGATGATGCTATTAATTTGGAAACTACTACAGCCAATGCAACCAACGGCACCTTTAGTGGAGCACTAGCTGGAGCAACCACTTTAGTAGGTAATACTATTTATCATGTTTTTGTACGCTATACTAATGCCGCGGGCGATTCAGCTTGGTCTAGCGGTAATAACTTTATTACCAACAATACCCAGCCGGTTTGGGGAGGACCAATAATTGATCCGGGACAGGTGCCTGAAGACGGTACTCTGTTTTGGACGTTTGATTTAGATGATTATTGCTCTGATGCCGACGGCGATGCTTTAACATATAGCGCTGATAATGATTTTTCTTTAGGCGTCATGACTATTAATCCGGTTACGCATGTGGTGACTTTTACTTTAAATGCCAATGCTAATGGTAGCGATACTATTCGTTTTGCCGGTACAGATGGCTTATCTAGTGCGGTGTTGTCTAACGCTCCCACCATTACCGTGAATGCTGTTAATGATGCCCCGGTATTTACCAAAGGTAGTAACGATTTTGCTATGGAAGATGACGCCAGCCGTCAAGTGAATGGCTGGGCAACTGGAATTGGCACCGGTGGTGGTAGTGATGAATCTGGCCAAGTTTTAACATTTACTGTTGCCAATGATAATAACAGTCTATTTTCAGTACAACCAGATGTGAATGAAAGTACTGGAAATTTAACGTATACACTTGCGAGTAACGCTTTTGGTAGCGCTACTGTTACGGTTGGTTTGTCTGATAATGGTGGTACAGCTAACGGCGGCGACGACACCAGTGATAGTCAGACGTTTACTTTAGAGGCAACTTCCATTAACGACGAGCCGTCATTTACAGCAGGCGAGAGTCAAACAGTGTATGAAGACACTGGTTTATACACTGTCGCTACTTGGGTAGTGGCTATGAGCACGGGCCCCAGTAACGAATCCGCGCAAACCGTGTCGTTTAACGTGACTAATGATGATAACAGTTTATTTTCTGTTCAGCCGGCCATAGATTCAAGCGGTGCTTTAACCTTCACTCCTGCAGATAACATAAATGGTTCTACTACTGTACATGTTACTATGCAAGATAACGGCGGCACAACAAACGGCGGTGATGACACGAGCGCTGAACAAGCGTTTACCATTGAGATCAGTCCGACCAACGATGCCCCGAGCTTTACCAAAGGCGCCGATCAAAGTGCGGCCGAAGATGCCGGCGCGCAAACCGTCGCCGGTTGGGCAACCGGTATGAGCAAAGGGCCAGCTGATGAATCCGGTCAAACATTAACTTTTAACGTTAGCAACGATAATAACAGTTTATTTTCCGTTCAACCGGATATTGATGAAAGTACCGGTAATTTAACGTATACTCCGGCCGCCAATATCAACGGTTCAGCCACTGTTACTGTTTATTTGTCAGATGATGGAGGCGTTACGGGGGACTACACCAGCGACGAACAAACATTCACTATTACAGTTAACGCCGCCAACGATACCCCTGTTGCTAACGCTGATATCGACCAATCTGTTGATGAAAGCGCTCAATCTGTTACCTTAAATGGCGCAAACTCTTCGGATACAGAGGGTGATACTTTAACGTATACTTGGACAGAAATTTCTGACAGTGGTGACGCCTGCGCTCTTTCTGCTACTAATGTGGTCAATCCCACGGTTTCTTTAGCTGATAAAGAATCAGGATATGCTTGTATTTATCGCTTAAAAGTGAACGATGGCACTATTGATTCCAATAATGATGAAATAACCGTAAATGTTACCGCCGACAACGACGCGCCTACTTTGCCTGGCATTTCTGACAAAACCGTGAATGAGGGCGATCCGTTGTCTTTTGCGGTTTCTGCCGATGATGCCGATACCAGCCAGCTCAGTTTATCTGCCGATGATGCCGAAGGAGATTTTTCTCAAAAATCTTTGGATGTTGATCAATTATTTACCGACAATCAAAATAATACCGGTACCTTCTCTTGGGAAACGCAAAGCGGACAATCCGGCGGTTATGTTTTAGAAGTGCAAGCTACAGACGCTGAAAATGTGGTCAGCGATTTAGTTAATATTACAGTGGTGAGTACTACTAATAATGATGATGATAGTGATGAAGAAATTCCGGAAAATTCCGCACCGGTTTTTGCCGGCGCTTTACCGGATGTGTCGTTTTATGCCGGCACCACCACTTCTGTTTTGTTTACGCTTTCCGATTACTTTACTGATGTTGATAATGATGAGCTAACCTATACCACAACAGGATTGGAACATTTACAAGCAGAGATTGACGCAGATAGTAAAGTTACTTTAACCGCGCCTGCTTCTTTTTCAGGCACGGAAACAATTTATTTTACAGCCACAGATTCTGCCGCTCATGCAGTCAGTAGCAATGTAGTCGTGATGACAGTATCGGAAACCATACCACAATCAGATATCAATCACGTCACAGGCAGTAGTAAAGGTAAGGGCTTGATTGTAGTTACGGGTAATGAAGGTCAAATTCTGGCCTCTTGGCAAGCCTTTACCAAGGGTGGTGTTGTGCCGCGCCTGGAAACCATCAATGGCAATACTTATATTTTTGCCATCAAACGCACCCCCGGCTCTACGATTCATATTTATACTTCTCAAGGAAATCTCCTCAAAAAGAAACGCCTCGCACCAAAATTGCATTATCGTCGTTTTGCCACGGGTAATTTGGACAGTAATGACAGCACCATAGAAATGGCCATAGCCACTAAAAGAGGCACAACTATTTACTTTAAGATTTTTTCTTTTAATCCTAGCACCAAACAAATAGTCTTAAAGAAACGAGCCAAATATAAGCCACTGCCTGGTAAAAATTATCGTACCACTATTCAAAAACAAAGAATTAAATTGATTGATAATAATGGTCAAACCAAGTTTGTTTGGAAGCCCTTTAAATAGTAGGATAGAGCTATGAAAAAACACACCAAGATTGTTTGTACCATTGGTCCCGCTTCTGAAACAAAAACCGTTTTAAGCCAAATGATTAAAGCGGGTATGAACGTGGCGCGTTTGAATTTTTCTCACGGTAGCTACGCCAATCATCGTCTGCTTATTCGCAATATTCGCGCTGTTGCTAAAAAACTTGGTCGCAATGTTGCCATTATGCAAGATTTACAAGGCCCGCGAATTAGAATTGGCCAGGTGCCGAAAGAAGGGATTAAACTAACAGTAGGCGATCGGGTAGTTTTTCAATCTGAGAAATCAAGCGGGTGTTTTGCGGAAAAAAATATTCCTGTCGATTATAAACAGTTTTCTAAATTGGTAAAACTGAAGGATTCTATTTTGATAAACGACGGCTTAATCGAAGTGGCGGCAGATCGGATTAGTAAAGAAGAGGTGTATGGCACAGTAAAAAAACCGGGAATTATTTTTTCTCACAAAGGCATAAATTTACCTGGTAGTGCGGTCACCGCCGAAGTTATTACCAAAAAAGATAAACAAGATTTACAATTTGGTTTAAAATGCGGCGTGGATTTTGTGGCGTTGTCTTTTGTGCGTTCTGCCGCTGATATTATTGCTTTGCGGAAACTTATTGGTGTTTGTGATGTGCAAATTATTGCTAAAATTGAGCGGCAAGAAGCGGTTAAAAATTTTTCCAGTATTTTAACCGTAACTGATGGCGTGATGGTGGCGCGTGGAGATTTGGGCATAGAAATGAAACCCTCTGATGTACCGTTGGTGCAAAAAGATTTGATTTTTAGATGTTTGCAAGTGGGCAAGCCGGTCATTGTCGCCACGCAAATGTTAGAGTCCATGATCATCAACCCGCGACCTACCAGAGCGGAAGTTTCAGATGTGGCCAACGCGGTTATTGACCACACTGATGCTGTGATGCTTTCGGGAGAATCTGCTTTCGGTAAGTATCCGGTAGAAAGTGTTGCGATGATGTCGCAGATTATTTGTGACACAGAAGCCTCTCGTTACGATGATGTGCCCGCTCGTTATATTGCCATTAAAAACCCTAAAATCGAAGACGCGATTTCTTTTGCGGCTTATGATCTCAGCAAGCAAGCAGGCGTAAAAGCAGTAGTGGTCAATTCTTATTATGGTCACGCGGCCAGGATTATAGCCAGACACAGATTGGAAATACCGATTTTTGTTTTAACGAATAATATACCAACTCAAAATAAAATGGCTTTAAGTTGGGGCATTGAATCTTTGTTTTTACCCAAATGTCGCAGTTTTGATGAATTTTTAAACAAGGCCGTAATTTTATTAAAAAAACAAAAAGTTGTTAAAAAGGGAGATAAAATCGTTTTGGTCATTGGTCATCCGGTAGACCAATCCTCAGGCGCTAATTTAGTAAAAGTGCATGTAGTTGCGTAGACATAATCAGCTGATTCAGTTACTATATTAAAGCTTTTATTTTTTATTTTATTTTATGTTAAATCAAAAAGATAAATTTATTTTATGGTTTAAAGAATTAAGTATTGAAGACGTGCCGCTGGTAGGCGGAAAAAATGCTTCTTTGGGAGAAATGTATCAAAAAATGGCCAAACAAGGAGTGCGCGTACCCAACGGTTTTGCCATCACCAGTAAGGCGTATAATTTTTTTATTGATCAAGCCGGTATTAGAGAAAAAATAAAAGATATTCTAAAAGACGTGGACACGACCGATATTCGTAATTTAAGAGAACATGGTTTTCAGGTACGAGAGTGTATTTTACAAGCGGATTTTCCAGAACAACTGGAAGAAGAAATTATAATGGCTTATCAACAGTTAAGCCAAGAGTACAAAGAGAACAACGTGGACGTGGCCGTTCGTTCCAGCGCCACTGCCGAAGATTTGCCAGACGCCTCTTTTGCCGGTCAACAGGAAACTTATTTAAACGTACGGGGTCGTCATGTGGTTTTGGAAGCTACTAAAAAATGTTTTGCTTCTTTATTTACCAATCGCGCCATTTCTTATCGAGAAGATAAAAATTTTGATCATTTTGATATTTCTTTGTCTGTGGGCATTCAAAAAATGGTACGTTCTGATTTGGCTTGTTCTGGAGTGGCCTTTTCCATTGATACCGAATCCGGTTTTCAAAACGGTGCGGTTATTACCGGTGCTTGGGGTTTGGGCGAAATGGTGGTACAAGGAAAAGTCGACCCAGATGAGTTTATAGTTTTCAAGCCAACTTTAAAAAAAGGCTGCACCCAAGATGAAAAAGGCCTGCATTTTAAATACCGTCCGATTATTGAAAAACGCCTGGGATCAAAAAGATATAAAATGGTTTACACCAGCGACGGCGCTATTTCTTCCGGCGGTTCGGTAAAAGAGGTGCCGGTTACGGAAGAAGAGGAAAAAGCTTTTATTTTAACTGATGAAGAGGTTTTGCAATTAGCTTATTGGACAACGATTATCGAGGAACATTACCAAAAGCCCATGGATATTGAATGGGCCAAAGACGGAAAGACTAAGCAGTTATTCATTGTGCAGGCTCGTCCGGAAACCGTCCAGTCGCAAAACGACGGTAAATTATTAGAGGAGTATATCTTGGAAGAAGAAGGTAAATTATTAGTGGAAGGTGTGGCTGTGGGTGCAAAAATTGGTGCGGGCAAAGCCAATGTGATTAGAAATGTGGCAGATATTGCTCAATTTAAAAAAGGAGATATTCTGATTACCGAAATTACCGATCCGGACTGGGAGCCGATTATGAAAATCGCTTCTGGTATTGTTACTAATTCCGGCGGCCGCACTTCTCATGCCGCGATCATTTCGCGAGAATTGGGTATTCCGGCTTTGGTAGGCACCGGTGACGCGACCGGAACTTTAAAAACGGGTGAAGGCATTACCGTTTCCTGCGCTCAAGGCGAGCGGGGCTTTGTTTATCAAGGCGAGTTGAAATTTCACGTAAAAAAGACGGATTTGTCTGCCATGCAACCGCCGAAAACTAAAATTATGATGATTGTGGCTGATACTTCACGAGTGTTTAATTTTGCGCAAATTCCCAACCAGGGCATTGGTTTGGCGCGCGAAGAGTTGATTATTTTAAATCATATTAAAGTGCATCCTTTAGCTTTATTGCATTTTGATAAAATTATTGATCCGGAAGTTAAAAGAGAGATCGAGGAAATAACAGCTGGTTATAATAATAAGATTGATTATTTTGTACAAAAATTAGCTGATGGGGTGGGTAAAATTACCGCGGCTTTTTGGCCGCACGATGTGATTGTGCGCATGTCGGATTTTAAATCAAACGAATACGCCAATTTATTAGGAGGCAAACAGTTTGAACCGCACGAAGAAAATCCTATGATTGGCTGGCGCGGAGCAAGTAGATATTATGATGAAAAATATCAGGCGGCATTTGCTTTAGAGTGCGAGGCTTTGCGGCGCGTACGAGAAGAAATGGGGCTTACCAATATGAAAGCCATGATTCCTTTTTGCCGCACCGTGGAAGAGGGGAAAAAAGTTATTGCTTTAATGGCCAAAAACGGTTTGGTACAAGGCAAAGACGGTTTTGAGGTTTACGTGATGTGCGAAATTCCTGCCAATGTGATGTTGGCCGAAGAATTTGCTGATGTTTTTGACGGATTTTCTATTGGCAGTAATGATCTGACCCAGTTAACTTTAGGTTTAGACCGCGACGGCGGACTTATTTCCGGCATTGGCGATGAACGCAATCCGGCCGTTAAAAAAATGATCAAAATGGCTATTTTAGCGGCGCATAAAAAAGGTCGCAAAATCGGTATTTGCGGCCAAGGGCCTTCGGATTTTCCGGAACTCGCTGAATTTTTGGTGGATTGCGGCATTGATTCTATTGCTCTAAATCCGGATTCGGTTATTAAAACAACTCAAAATATTTCCCAATACGAGCAAAAACAAAAGCCGCACAAAACTTAGGGTTGAATTTTTTTTCTTAATCCGTTAAAGTAAATCAACTGGAAGGTTCGCCTAGTTGGTCCATGGCGCCTGCTTGGAAAGCAGGTGAGCGTAAGCTCACGTGGGTTCAAATCCCACACCTTCCGTATCAGTTGGTTAAAAAGTATTGGATTTGAACGGGTTGGCAGTGAGGCAAACACGTAGTGTGTAGCCGAACGATCGCTGGGGTGCCGGTGGCACGCCAGCGCCAACCCAGGAACTCAAATCCCACACCTTCCGTTAATTTACAGATATACTTGCTATTTTAAGTATATATATTGTATACTATAATCATGAATTATAAAAGAACAATTTTTGACCAATTATACGAGAATATAGGCAAAAAACCAATATTAGTACTGTATGGTGCGCGTCAAGTTGGTAAAACCACCTTAATTAAGTCAATTTTGGCTCGGTTTTCTCATACGCTCTATTTGCAGGGAGACGACCCTAAAGAAGCTCTTTTACTTGAAAATAAATCAGCCAAGGAACTTTCTGAGCTTGTATCTGGCTATGAATTAGTGGTTATTGATGAGGCTCAAAGAGTTAAAAATATTGGTATTTCACTAAAACTTATGGCAGATAATATTGAACAAGTACGGGTTGTTGCTACAGGATCATCTTCTTTTGAATTAGCGAATAAATTAAGCGAGCCACTAACCGGAAGAAATCGCAAGTTTTATTTGTATCCGCTATCAGTTAAAGAGCTCGCTGACGCGTATGGAAAAATACAGGTAAGCAAAGAGCTGGATTCCCTCTTAACGTTTGGTATGTATCCAGCGATTGTTAATGCTCTATCCAGGGAAGAAAAAGCGATTCTTATTAAAGAATTAGCAGGAGATTATTTATTTAAAGATTTGTTTTTATTTGGTGATATTCGCAATTCTTTTGCTTTTGAAAAATTAGCAAAACTTCTCGCTTTGCGAATAGGAAGCGAAATATCATATTCAGAACTAGCCAAAGAAGTTGGCGTGAGTAGAGATACTATATATAATTATGTTAATTTACTTGAACAGGCGTTTATTATTTTTCGTTTAACACCGTTATATACCAATAAAACAAAAGAGATCAACAAGAGACATAAAATATATTTTTATGATGTAGGAATAAGAAACGCACTTATAGGCAACACCGACCCCATTGATATTCGGCCAGATAAGGGGGCGATATTTGAAAATTTTTTTATTGCTGAAAAAATAAAAGAGCGTGCATATTCTATGCGTTCGAGCGCAATTCATTTTTGGAGGAACAGACAAGGAGCCGAAGTAGATTTGGTGGAACTGATCAATACCGGCAAAGATATTTTTGCCTATGAATGTAAGTGGAAAAATCAAACCACTGCGCCTATTGCATTTAAAACCTCTTATCCCCATTCTAGTTTTGAATGTATTACCACCGAGAATATTATTACTCATTTCGTATCATATCGAAAAATCGGCACAATTAGTTAGAGGGGTATTTATTGACAAAACAAACTAAGTGTGATAGTTTATTTTCATATGAATCAATTCCAACACAAACATACATTAATTCAATATTATACTTATTCACTAACGAATGTTTTCGCTAGGCAATAGGTTAGATTTATTTTCAATATAATCTGCAGTCCGGCGAAAACGCCGGTTTTTTTGTATCTTGTTTTGCAACCGGAGGATCATGAAAATGATTACAGCTCACGCGATTTCTGAAGTTTGTTCTTTGCCGCGGTGGCCAGAGCAACTAGCCGATTTAACTCGCGAGGCGTGGACTGGCCACGATGGGAAATGTTATTTCCCATATAGACCGTTGACCGAGCCCATGTACTGGGCAACAGAGGTGTTGGATCAATGGGCAAGAAAAACCATGAAATCATGGATCTTGGTTGACGAGGGCAGCATTATTGCCCATGTGGCCATGGTTCTCAAGGAGGGGTATTGGGAACTTGGCAGGTGGGTTGCGTTAAAGGACGCGCCCCGTGGTGCAGTGCATGGCCTTTGCGAAAAGGCCATGGAGTGGACGCGACATCATAACCTGGCTATCCAGGTGGAGTGCACCCAGGCGCACTCCAGCTCGCAGTATATCTGCGAGCGGTTAGGGCTCCGGTTTGCGGGGCTCGGGATTTTAGCGGCCATCGAGGGGGTGGCGTGGGATATCATATATTATGATAACCTTGAAACGTTGGACTTTATCCCAAAACCAGGGATAATAGGAGAGCCGCTTAGGCGGCCAGTGAAGATGAAGGAGGAATTTCGATCACGGCTAATTGCCGTGTCTGAAATCATAACAACAACCCGCGGTGGCGACTTGCCGCCGCAACATTTCCACATTTTGCCGCACAGGGAGGAGACAGTGCGGCAAATAATCCGCATGCAAATTTAAAAAATCTGTACTGCCTGCTACTTCAATCGAGGTGGCGGGCAGTACATTCAATTTAACAATTATGAAACAACAATTCGTAGAAAAAAGATTATTACAACTACTTCACATTCCATCGGAAACAGGCGAAGAAAAAGAAATTCTTCATTTTTTATTTCAACAGCTACGTCAATCATTTAACATAAAAAAAATTCCTGTTAATGGAAATCGATATAATATATTGTGCAGCATTGGAAATCCGCACGTTTTATTTGTTGCTCATGTGGATACTGTGGGCGGTCAACTACCAGTAACCAAGGACGAACACAATATTTATGGCCGTGGCGCTTGTGATAACAAGGGTTCGTTGGCCGCCATGATAGAGTGCTGTCACCAAGCTGTGGCTCTTAGTAAAAATAATTTTGGACTACTCATTACCGTTGGTGAAGAATCATCATTTGATGGCGCAAAAGTTGCTGCAACATATTTTCAAAAAAAGAACATCAAGCCCAAATTTGTTGTTATTGGTGAACCGACACAGCTTGAGGTTGTTACTGGTCAACGCGGAGTGTTGTGTATTGAGTTTAAATGCACCGGCCAAGAAGCACATTCCAGTGTTGAAAAAAAAGATTCCGCTATTCATAAACTCGTAGAACTTTTACATACATTAAGTCAAGCAGAATTTGCAGAAACAAGCATGAATATTGGGCTCATCAGCGGAGGAAAAGCGGAAAATATTGTTGCGCCAAGCGCTCTGGCGACTATCGCATGGCGTTCATCCTTATCAGACATTCATAAAAAGATTGAAGTTGTATTATCAAACATTCACATTTCGCACACCGCAACAATACGGAAAAATCTTCCACCAATAGATAGGGTGTGGCCGCAATTTGAACGAAATATTGTTTCGTTTTTTTCTGAAATGTTCTTTTTTGAAAATAGCATTGTTACCGGCCCAGGTTCAATTAACGTTGCACATTCATCACACGAGCATATATCGCGCACAGAACTTTGCACAGCAGTTGAACATTATTTATCTTTACTATAACCGAGAGATGAATTATTTTTTTATATTATTGACAGAAAATTAGGGGTTGTTATACTGTATTTAGCACTCATTATGGGGGAGTGCTAAAATAAAAATATGGACAAATTAGAACGCCAAGCCTTATTTTTACAGGCTATTGTGCAAGAATACATCAAAACCGCCAAACCAGTAAGCTCTAAAGCCTTGGTGGAAGAATATGAATTTGATTTTTCTCCGGCCACCATCAGAAATGATATGGCTGAGCTGGAAAAACAAAACTTAATTATCCAGCCTCACCCTTCTGCCGGTCGCGTTCCTACTGAGCGCGGTTATCAGTATTACATTCAGCACTTTTTAAAACACCAAGAACTTACTACTGCGAAAAAACGTCCCATTGCCGAAGCGGTACAAAAAAAGGCCTTTACTCCAGAAGAGCGGGTAAAAAGATTAGCCAAAACTTTGGCGGCTTTAACCAAAGAGGTGATAGTGGTTTCGTTGTCAGACGGAGAGGCGTATTATACAGGCATTGCGCATATTTTCAGTCAGCCAGAATTCACCCAAGGACGCCAACTGATGTTGGAAGTTTCATCTGCCTTAGACGAGCTTGATAAAGTAATGTCTGATTTACAAACCGAATGTACCGGAGAAGAAGTGCGGGTGTTAATCGGTCAAGAAAATCCTTTTGCCAAAAATTGTTCCATGCTAATCTCCGAGTATGATTTAGCGGAAGATAATAGTCGGGGCATGTTGGGCATTCTAGGGCCGATGCGCATGGATTATGATACTAATATTGCCATTTTAAATTATATAGAAAAATTAATGGATGAACGCCATGAAGAACATTAACAAAAAAGCAAAAAAAACAGATTCGCCTAATTTAGCAGAGGCTTTAACCGAAGCTCATAACAAATGCGCGGAATATTTGGCCGGCTGGCAACGCTGTCAGGCTGACTATCAAAATTTGCAGAAAGAAACTCAAGAGCGAATAACTTCAGCAATCAAATTCGGCACAGAAGATTTAATTCTTGTTCTCAGCACTTTAGTCGATCATTTCAATTATGCCTTTGCCGGCATTCCGGAAAAAGAAAAAGACTCCAACTGGCTAAAAGGAATACAACATATCCAAACCAATTTTTTAAAAATTTTAACAGAACAGGGAGTGGAAATCATTAAAACCGTTGGCGAAACATTTGATCACAAATTGCATGAAGCAGTGGAAGAAGTTGCGGGAAAAGAAAAAGGCGAAAGCGGTAAAATTATTGAAGAGGTGGCCGCAGGATTTAAACTAAATGGTAAAATAATAAAATGCGCCAAAGTAAAAGTAATTAAATAAAAAATAATTAATTGTCAAAATATTATGGGAAAAATATTAGGAATCGATTTGGGCACAACTAACTCCTGCATGGCTATCATGGAAGGAGGGCAACCAAAAGTCATTGAAAATAAAGAAGGTAATCGCACTACGCCATCTATTGTGGCCATAGCTAAAAATGGGGAAATGTTAGTCGGTTTGGGCGCTAAACGTCAAGCTGTTACTAATCCCAAAAGTACAATTTTTTCAGTAAAGCGTTTAATCGGCCGTCATTGGGAAGACGCGGAAGTGCAAAAAGACGTTAAATTGATGCCTTATGATATTTTGCAAGACGGAGAACGCGTTAAAGTGAAAATAGGAGATAAAGAATACACCCCTCAGGAAATTTCCGCTAAAATTTTACAAAAATTAAAAACGGATGCGGAAGAGAAATTGGGAGAAAAAATCACCGAAGCGGTCATTACCGTGCCGGCTTATTTTGACGACTCGCAACGTCAGGCCACTAAAGATGCGGGTAAAATTGCCGGACTGGAAGTAAAACGCATTATCAACGAGCCAACTGCCGCGGCTTTGGCTTATGGTTTTGATAAGAAAAAAGATGAGAAAATTGTAGTGTATGATTTGGGTGGCGGAACTTTTGACGTGTCTGTTTTGGAAGTAAGTAATGATACCGTAGAAGTAAAATCCACCAACGGTGATACGCACTTGGGCGGTGATGATTTTGATCAAATTTTAATTCGTTGGATCATAGAAGAGTTTAAAAAACAAGAAGGCATAGACATTTCTCAAGATAATTTGGCTTTGCAACGCTTAAAAAGCGCGGCGGAAAAAGCGAAAATAGAGTTATCCAGTTCTATGGAAACAGAAATTAACGAGCCCTTTATAGCCAACGATCCTAATGCCGGTGCGAAACATTTGGTCATGAAAATTACGCGAGCTAAATTGGAAGAGTTGGTGGCGGAATTGGTGGAAAATACTTTTGGTCCGGTAGAGCAGGCGCTTAAAGATTCCGGTTTATCCAAAGGAGACATTAACGAAGTGGTTTTAGTTGGCGGCCAAACTCGCATGCCGATGATTGTCAAAAAAGTGGAAGAGTATTTTGGCAAAAAACCCAGCGTGGAAGTGAATCCCGACGAAGTGGTGGCGGTAGGCGCGGCTGTGCAGGCCGGTGTTTTACAGGGTGATGTAAAAGACGTGTTATTGCTTGATGTTATCCCGCTGTCTTTGGGCATTGAAACTTTAGGCGGGGTGGCAACTAAACTTATTAACAAAAATACCACTATTCCTACCAGCAAATCACAAGTGTTTTCCACAGCCGCTGATAACCAAACCTCAGTGGAAATTCATGTGGTGCAAGGAGAACGAGAAATGGTGACAGACAATAAATCATTAGGAAGATTTATTCTATCTGGCTTGCCACCCGCTCCTCGCGGTGTCCCGCAAGTGGAAGTTACTTTTGATATTGACGCCAATGGCATTTTAAATGTCAAAGCGAAGGACAAGGCTACTAATAAAGAACAATCTATCCGTATTGAAGCTTCTTCTGGTTTGTCTGATGAAGAAATCGAAAAAATGAAAAAAGACGCAGAAGTACACGCCTCGGATGATCGTAAGAAAAAAGAACTGGTAGAAGTTAAAAATTTAGGAGAGACCTTGATTTATTCTACCGAAAAAGCTTTATCGGATTTGGGTGATAAAGTAGACGCTCAGGAAAAAAAGAATATTGATGAGAAAAAAGAGGCTTTGAAAAAAGTTTTGGCAGGAGAAGACAAAGAGGCGATTAAAAAAGCCACGGAAGAACTTTCCAAGGCTTCGCAAAAAATCGGTGAAATGATGTACAAACAACAACAAGAAAAGGCTACGAAGAAAGACGATGCTAAGAAATCCGACGTAGGGACTTCGCATGCGAAGTCCGGTGACAAAAAAGACGATGTGGTAGACGCGGATTTCCAAGAAAAATCCGCCAAAGACGGATCCGCAGACGATAAGGACAATGAGAAAAAAGATAACGATAAGAAACAATCTGAATAATGGCCAAAGATTATTACAATATATTAGGTGTTGCCAAAGATGCTTCCCCAGAGGAAATAAAAAAAGCTTTTCGCAAACTGGCACACCAGCATCATCCGGATAAAGAGGGCGGCGACGAAGCTAAATTTAAAGAGCTCAACGAGGCTTATCAGGTTTTGTCTGATACCAAAAAACGCCAGGCTTATGATCAGTTTGGGGAAGCTGGCGTTAATGGTCAGGGTGGTTTTTCTGGCGGTGGCGCCGGTTTTTCCGGCATCAATTGGGAAGACATGATGCGCCAATCCGGTAATTCCGGCGGCCCCGGCGTGGAATTTGATTTGGGAGATATTTTAGGTGATTTTTTTGGTAATGGCCGCAGACGCGGTAGCCGCCAAAAACAGGGCGGACAAGACATTCAAATGGATATGGAGATTGATTTTATTGAAGCCGTTTTTGGAATTAAAAAAACCGTTGAATTATACAAAACCGAAAAATGCGGTCATTGTCACGGCAACGGCGCCGAGCCCGGCACGCCGATTAAAGAATGTAAAACTTGTCAGGGCAAAGGTACGGTGTCGCAAGTGAGACAAACTATGATTGGTAATATTCGTACCCAAGCAGTTTGTCCGGGTTGCCAGGGTGAGGGTAAAATTGCGGAAAAAAAATGCGCTCAGTGTCAGGGTGGAGGAGTTGAAAAAAAGCAGGTACAAATCGAAGTTTCCATACCAGCCGGTATTGACAGTGGGCAAACCATTCGTTTGGAAGGCAAGGGTGAGGCCGGATTGTATGGTTCTGCTTCTGGCAATTTATATTTGAACATTTATGTGCGTAAATCAGCGGAATTTGAACGTCAGGAAGATAATGTGTTGTCTACTATTAAAGTCCCTTACGAAATTTTTGTTTTAGGCGGAAAAGTTACGGTGAAAACTTTAGACGGCGAGGCGGAAATGAAAGTGCCGTCTGGTACAGAATCAGGCAAATTGATGCGCTTGCGAAATAAAGGCATTCCTCATTTGCAAGCGTCCGGCAGGGGGGATCATTTGGTTAAATTGGAAGTGGATATTCCCAAACATCCCGGCCGTAAGTACAAAAAGTTACTCAAAGAACTTTCCGAATTTTCGGAATAAAAATTTGTTCTTATCGTCCAATCGTGGTATAATAAAAATATGGAATTGGCGGTAAAAAATAATACAAATACAAAAAACACAGAAGTTAACGTAAACACCAATATTACGGTACCAAAAGAAGTGGTGACAGAAGCCGGCACTGTTAAAGCAACTGTACAAAACAACAATACCTGGCAGAGTGTGGTAAATTCTCCTTGGGATTTGTCTATTCTGTTATTTTTTATAGTCTCGGCTTTTTTATATGGTTTTTCTTTAGGCCGCGACCGCATCATTGTAATTTTAGTTTCCATTTACATGTCTTTGGCTGTAGTTGAGGCACTGCCTAATTTTGTTTTAAATATCAATTTTAACCAAAATTTTGCTTTTCAAATTACCGCCTTTATTGCGATGTTTGTGGTTTTATTTTTCTTTATTTCCCGTTCGGCTATTTTACGCACCATTGGTTCAGAGTTAAGCGACGGCAAGTGGTATCAAACCATTGTTTTTTCCATTCTTCATGTGGGTTTGTTAATCTCTGTGACCATGTCTTTTTTGCCAGCTGAAATTATGAACCGTTTTACTCCTTTTACGCAACAAATTTTTACCGGTGAATGGCAAAGATTTGCTTGGATTGCGGCTCCTATTTTAATGATGATTATTTTTGGCAGTCGCAAGCAGGAGGAAGATTAAGCAGGATAGACTGCACAATTTTTTCCACTTGTGCCAAAGAATTTACGCGCACCAACTGATTGCGATATTTAGCCGCATTT
This sequence comes from Candidatus Kerfeldbacteria bacterium RIFOXYC2_FULL_38_9, assembly GCA_001818355.1. GTDB lineage: Bacteria > Patescibacteriota > Patescibacteriia > UBA9570 > XYC2-FULL-38-9 > XYC2-FULL-38-9. The sequence goes on from MHKJ01000065.1 coordinate 16,147, forward strand.
GGCAGGCCTTTTACATACCAAGCCAACACTTTACGCATTTCGATAAATTGTGACGACCCTGCCAATTTGGCATGTTCCAACATAATCTTTATTTTTTCGCCATCATCAGGTTCACTGTATTTTCCGCTGGTTAAGTATTCTTTAATTTGCCGGCCAATCCACGGACGACCAAACGTTCCTCGCGCCAAGGCCAAACCGTCACATTTGGTAAAGTCCAAAGTTTCTTTAGCCGCCTCCGGAGTATGAGCGTGGCCTGAGGCCATAACTAAAAAAGGCACTAAAGTTTTTGCTTCACGAATACACTCTAAATCAGCTTTACCTAAATAAGGTTTTTCAAAAGAACGGCCGTGCACGCAGATCGCCGCCAAAGGCAAATCGGAAATTTTTTTGCAAAAATCCCGTACTGAGGTTTTCTGATAACTTTTGCGAGTTTTGACTGAGACCGGAATTTTTCCTTCAGCGCCAGCCAAAGTAGCCTGAATAATTTCTCGGCATAATCCCAAGTCACTTAAAAGCGTTGCTCCGCCTCCGTTTTTGGCTACTTTTGGCGCCGGGCAACCAAAATTGATGTCTACTCCGTCAAATCCAAGCCTTGCTATTTTTTTGGTAGCTTCGTAAAAATATTCCGGTTTGACGCCAAACAGTTGGGCAATAATCGGGTGTTCACATTTGTCAAAATTTAAAATTTCCAGAGTTTTAACAGAATCAAAATGCAAGGCATCTACTGAAACAAATTCCGGAAAAACCAAATCAGCGTAAAATCGTTTGACTATTTGCCGATAGGCTTTATTGGTAACTCCGCTCATGGGCGCTAAATAGATGAGCGGTTTTTTCAGGGCGACCCAGCAGTTTTTCATATGCCAAAATCGGATCAATCTTTTATTTTCAGCAAAGAGCCTTCTTTGGTGTCTTCTACCAATAAACCCCGCTTTTCAATTTGGAAACGAATTTCATCCGCGCGTTGAAAATTTTTCATTTGACGAGCCGTTTCCCGCTCTTGTAAAAGCGCTCTTATTTCTTCTTGCGCTTGGCCAATTTTTGTTTTTAATTGTTGGCTTTTTTCTTGCAGAGAAAGACCAAAAATTTTATCCATGGCAAATACTTGGGCCATTTTTTGAGCGGATGTTAAGTTAGTCTTGACAATGTCCCAAAAAATCGCCAAGGCTTTGGGCATATTCAAATCGTCATTCACCGCCGCTAAAAAACGCTCATCATAATCTTGATTTTCCATTGTTGGTGTTTCCCAGCCGGCTAAATTAGAAATTAGTTTATCATAAGCTTGTTGACTGTTTTTTAAAGCCTCCCAGGAAAAATTAAGTTTACTGCGATAATGCGCACCCAGTACAAAATAACGATAGGTCAGGGGATCGAATTTTTTATCTTTTAAGCTTTGTAAGGTAAGAAAATTTCCCTCAGATTTACCCATGCGTCCTTCGTTGATTAGCAAATGTTCGGCGTGTAAGAAAAATCGAGAAAATTGTTTTCCGGTAGCGGCCTCGGACTGAGCTATTTCGTTAGTGTGGTGAACGGGTAAGTGATCAATGCCGCCGCAATGAATATCAATAGTTTTTCCCAGTTCCTTAATGGCCATGGCCGAACACTCAATATGCCAGCCGGGAAAACCAATACCCCAGGGAGACTGCCATTCCATTTGTCGTTTTTTATCTTGAGGAGAAAATTTCCATAAAGCAAAATCCGTGGGGTGGTGTTTTTCTTTATTTTTGGAAACGCGCGCTCCTTCTTGCAAATTAGCAATATCCAGTTGCGCCATTTTGCCGTAATCTTTAAATTTTGTAGAATCAAAATAGACGCCGTCAGAAGTTTGGTAAGTATACCCTTTTTGTTCCAGGGTTTTTATCAGGTTAATTTGCGCTTCAATATATTTTTTATCAGCGGCATGAGGCATTTTTTTAGGTAAAACAATATTTAAAGCCAAGGCATCATCTAAAAATGCTTGCGTATAAAAAGAGGCGATTTCTTGGGCGGTTTTTCCTTCCCGTCTAGCGCCTTTTTCCATTTTATCTTCGCCGCTATCGCCGTCGTCAGTTAAATGTCCTACGTCCGTAATATTCATCACTTGGTCCACCTCATAACCGTTGACTATTAAAACTCGTCTTAGCACATCTTCAAAAATATAAGTGCGCAAATTACCAAGATGGGCATAATTATAAACGGTCGGCCCGCAGGTATATAAAGAGACCTTGTTTTTTTGCCGAGGAGTAAAAATATCTTTTTGGTGGGTCAGAGAATTATAAAGCCGCAGTTTCATAAATTAAAATTTAACGCAACCAGCGTTTACGCCAAAAAATAAACAAAAGAAACAGAGATACCGAGCAAATAATACCCAATAAAATCCAAAAATCCAGAGGTTTTCCAATGACAGGAATGTTTTCGGCATTCATGCCGAAAATACCCGCTACCACTCCGGCCGGTAATAAAATAACGGAAAAAATAGTTAAAGTTTTCATCACGGCGTTAAGATTGTGCGAGATCAGAGATTCATTGGAATCTTTCAAAGCCTCGACCATTTCTTTGTGTGATTCCAAAACCGCCCAAATTTCTTGCGCATCTTCCGCTAGTTCTTCGAATTTTTTTAAATCCGGACTAAAAGCATAATTACTGGTTTGAGCGTATCTGGTCAGATTATTTAAAAGAGCGCCATAGCCCCGCAAAGCTTTGCGCATATCAGTGATATTTCGCCTGGTTATTAAAATATTATGAGAAGTGGCGCGGGCGTTGTTGCCGGCAAAAATATGCTGTTTTATTTTTTCCAAAGTATCGTTGATAGTGTCAATCAGGGGATAGATATTTTCTAAAATAGTGTCGATAATTTTAAAAAACAGCTCATCAACTTGTTTGATAGAGGAATAAAATTTAACTGCTTGATATTTAGCAAAAATAGTTTTCAAAGCCTCAATTTTTCCGTTAGAAATAGTTATTAAAAAATCATCTCCCATAAAAATATCAATTTCACTTACATTTACTTTATTAGTTTTTTGGTCATAAAAAGGCACCAGGGCTACAAAAAAAATATATTTTCCTCGATTAACAATTTTTGAACGCAAAGTAGACTTAAACGCATCATCCAAATCATCTGCGGTAAACTGAAATTTTTTACTAAGCGTCTGATGATCTTTTTGATCAGGCTTAATGACATTTAACCACTGCCAACTTTTTTTATTACCCAAAATAGTCGTATAACTCATATTTGTATTATATCACATAAAAAAATTATACCAAAAATTATACCAATATTGTCTCAATACCAATTTTGTGTTATAATTATATAGTTAAAAGAACACAAATTTTGCTATGTCTCCATTTTTTAAAAGATCAAAAAAAGAAGCCGGAATTGAACCGGGTTTGCCTACTATTAAAGAGCAATCTTTTACCAAAGAAACACCGGCTAAAACCCTGGCGCAACCGGAAATTGCTCCTCATTATCCATCAGAACAACAGCCTCATCAACCGGAACAAACCTCTCCGGAGCAAGAAAAACCTCAAACCGAACTGCCTCATCCCGGTGTTTCATCCGCTAAACCCGCCCCTGTTCCGACTGCCAAGGCTCCTGTTTCAGCGCCAGCTGTAAAAAGTAAAGCGCGTACTGATATTGAGGAAATTTTGGCTAATGGCTTAACAGAAATATACCAAACTATGACTTTGCCGGAACAGCAAGAATTTCGCGCCAGAGGAGAAGAAGCCTCTTCGAAAATTGAACTGATGTTAGAGCAGTTTAAAGCCACTGCGCGTAAAGTTTTGGATGTTATTCGTATGTGGTTAGCTTCTATCCCCAGAGTTAATAAGCATTTTTTAGAACAAGAGAGCAAGCTTAAAACAGACGAAATAATGAAATTGCAAAAACGTTTGAAAAAAGAGCGTCATTTGGCAAATCTGCGTAAAAAATAATTTATGTTGGATACTTTTTTAAGTCTTCCCACGGTTGTCCTCGTAATTATTTACGTTTTTTTATCTTTATTGTTTTTACTTGGGGTTTTGTTGGTGATACGCGCTTTTTTGCGTAACAATATTAAAAAACCCGATGCTTTGCAAATGCAGGTTTTGCGTATTTGTCTTCCCAAAGAGGGACAAGAAGATGATGCTCAAAACGCGCAACCACCGGGCCAAGATCAGATTAAAGAAAAAATTTCGGTAGCGGAAATCTTTTTTTCCACTTTGGGTGGCATGAAAGCGCAAAGGGGATTTCGGGCTTTTATGTTTGGTCGTAATGATCATTTTTCTTTGGAAATTGTAGCGGATAAAGACGGGTTGGTTACTTTTTATGCCGCCGTTCCCAGATTTTTAAAGCTCTATTTTGAACAACAAGTGCAAGCGCAATACGAAAGCGCGGAAATTGTGGAGGTAGATGATTATAATATTTTTGAGGCGCAAGGAGAGATTGTAGGCGCGAAATTTTCTTTGGAGAAAAATCAAATGTATCCCATTCAAACTTATGACAAAATGGAATCTGATCCGTTAAATGCTTTGACCAATATTTTGTCTAAATTTGAAAAAAAAGAAGGCGCCGCCATTCAGTATGTTATTCGTTCCGCCAAAGCTAAATGGCACAAAGATCCCATGCGAGTGGCACGCACCATGCAACAGGGCAAAAACATCGATCAGGCTTATAACGAGGTGATGTCCAATATCGTCATTAAGATTTTTCGAGCAATTTTTCACGCTTTTTCAACTCGCAAAAGCAAATATGACGCCGGTATTGATCCGAATACAGAAAGAGAATATCGTTTGTCGCCCATGGAAGAAGAAGTGGTGAAAATGTTGGAAGAAAAAACCAGTAAATCCGGTTTTGATGTGAATATTCGGGTTTTAGCTTCTGCCGCCACTAAAGAAATTGCTCAATATAAACTACAGAATATTTTAAATTCTTTCACGCAGTATAAGGGCTATCAGTATGTGAACAGTTTGGTTGCCGGCAAGCCTTCTCAAAGTGAAAAGCTGATTAAAAATTTTATTTATCGTTATTTTGATGAAAAAAATAGCTTTGTATTAAACACCAAGGAAATGGCTTCTTTATGGCATTTGCCTTTGCCCACTACGGAAACTCCCAATATTCGTTGGTTGATGGCCAAGAAATCTTCTCCTCCGCCAGATATGCCCAAAGACGGGGTTATTTTAGGCCAGGTGCATTATCGAGGCAAAGAAACCCTGGTACGCATTCAAAGAGAAGATCGTCGTCGACATACTTATATTATCGGTAAGTCCGGCTCTGGTAAATCCGTTCTTTTAACTTCCATGGCCATGCAGGATATTCAAAACGGAGAAGGCGTAGGGGTTATTGATCCTCATGGTGAATTGGTGGAAGATATTTTAGAACACATTCCAAAAGAGCGGGCAGATGATGTGATTATTTTTGATCCTTCTGACGTGAGCAGGCCTATGGGTTTGAATATGCTGGAATATGATACGGCTGAGCAAAAAGATTTTGCCGTGCAGGAAATGGTGGCTATTTTCTATAAGTTGTTTGGTGAAGAAATGATCGGTCCGATGTTTGAGCATTACATGAGAAACGCCATGTTGGCTTTGATGGAAGATAAAAAAACCGGCGCGACCATTATTGAAATTCCACGCATGTTTACCGATGCTAAATTTCGTAAAGAAAAAGTGAGCAAGGTGAAAAATATTATTGTGAAGAATTTTTGGCAACAAGAATATGAACAGTCGCAAGCCGGACAACAGGCCGCAGACATGCTTTCTTATGTCATTTCTAAAATTGGTCGTTTTTTAAGCAATGACATGATGCGTAATATTATTGGTCAAACTCATTCTTCTTTTGATTTTAGAGATGTGATGGACAATAAGAAGATCTTATTGGTTAATTTATCCAAAGGAAAAGTGGGAGAAGTCAACTCCAGTTTGTTGGGTTTGATTATGGTGTCAAAATTACAAATGGCCGCGATGGGAAGAGCAGATTTGGCCAAAGAAAAGCGTCATGATTTTTATCTTTATATGGATGAGTTTCAAAATTTTTCCACCGATTCCATTGCCACTATTTTGTCCGAAGCGCGCAAATATAAACTTAATTTGATTATGGCCCATCAATATATTGGTCAGTT
>MHKJ01000065.1:22224-22605 GCA_001818355.1 Candidatus Kerfeldbacteria bacterium RIFOXYC2_FULL_38_9
AAAAATGATACCAAAATTCGTGACGCGGTTTTCGGTAATGCCGGCACCATGATTGCTTTTCGGGTGGGTGCTGAAGATGCGGAATTTTTACAAAAAGAGTTTGATCCGGTTTTTGATCAAAACGACATTATTAACGTGGAAAAATTTACCGCCAACATCAAGTTGTTAATTGATAATACAGCTTCTCGTCCTTTTAATATGGCCACCGTGATGCCACCTGCTGGTAATCGTCAAATGGTTACCACGCTCAAAGAGCTTTCTCGCTTAAAATATGGTCGAGATCGCCAAGAAGTAGAGGTGGATATTGAAGAAAGAGGCCAGTTTTCCAAACTGGGCGGCGGCGCTAATCCTATGGGTCCTGACTCTTTTATTTAAAAATTT
>MHKJ01000066.1:0-21897 GCA_001818355.1 Candidatus Kerfeldbacteria bacterium RIFOXYC2_FULL_38_9
GACCACACTGGAGTCTAAACTTACAATCACCTGTACAATTCTTAGTCGCTAATCAACATGAGTGCAATATGTGGTGGCCCAATACAAAGGGTTGTTTTTTTCTCCTTTTTGGCTTATAATAATTAGGCTTTAATTTAATTAAGGAGAGGTGGCTGAGTGGTTGAAAGCGGTGGATTGCTAATCCGCTATACCGGATTTATCCGGTATCGAGGGTTCGAACCCCTCCCTCTCCGTATTGGTTTTTTCACTTTTTCTTTTACTTGCGTTATAATAAAATAATTATAAGTGTTATTTTTAAATAAAAATGAAACGCACCATACTTACCCGTCCTACACATATAATTATTTTAGTTGGTTTTTTTGTCAGTCCATTTTGTATTCCATTATTTTTACTACAGCTTGATGTTACAGCATTACTCACATTTGTTTCTTTATTTTTTGCTATTTTGGTTGGTTTTTTTATTGCCGCGGCAACATCAAATTATTTACGATTACAAACATTAATCTCTGCTAAAAATGCCACTCTCATTTCCGTTTATGAATTTGTGAAAGCAATTAAACCCGCTAAAACAAAAAAAATAATTTCAGCTATTGATGCCTATATGATTAAAATTTTGGATTATGAATTATTAGATTATGCCTCCAATACAGAAAAAGAATTTACAGATATTATTCATATTATTGATGACATAAAAACAAAAAATGCCAGAGAAGAAAATTTATTGCCATATGTTATAACAAAAAAATGTGAATTGATTAGTCAAATACAAGAAATGACGCTGGTCAGTAAAACCATTGTATCGCCCAGGCATTGGTTTATTCTTACATCACTTGCTGTCATGATAGCTATTTTATTATTGATGCTTCGAGACGGAACACTCATTATATCGTTTATGACCGGCTTGGTGTTTATTGCCATATATCAAACATTAATGCTCATTCATGAAATAGACAGCAATATTTTTCTAGCACATAAATTATCGTATGAAAATCCGCAGCAAGTTTTTCGGGCAATTGGGAAAGTAAATTATTATCCAGAGAGCGCAATAACCAATAAACTTGTTAAATCGCACGTCACCGAATATCGAGTGGGGGTATATAAAGATTTCCCAAAATCACTCGAGAAAAAAATTCATTTTATAAAAAATTGTGCAAATTAGAATTGATTCACGGCCTTGATCATTTATGTTTTTTTTGCTATACTTTATAAAGTTTGTATCTAAAAAATAAAATTTGAAAAAATGAGCGAAAGAGCAGTTGCTTTGGGGGAAGCACATATAATTAAAGGAGTAACAAGAGGAGAAGAAAATAATACAAGATTTGAAGTTATTAGCGGCGGTAAAGAATCAACCGATGAATCATTAAATGAAGAAAGATTAGCGGTGAGCGCAAGAAAAGAACAGGAGAGTGCTCGCATTGAAGCCCTAAAGCAAACGGTGTCTGCTGATGATAAAGATTACATTCCCCAGGAAGTTTTTTTGGAATACACCCAACAGCAACAAAAGTTTAAAATTTTGCAGAATAAGTTAGACCAGGCCTCTTGGTTTAAGAAGGGTGCAATCAAAAAACAGTTACAAACAGTGGAACAGGACGTGGCTCGACTGGAAGTAAGCTACCCAGAGCTAAAAGTTAATATTAAATTTAATTTACAAACAAAAACAAGTCGTGATTTTGAGAAACGCAATCTTTATCAAGGAGTAAGTGCTAGTAATGATTTAAGGGGTGAGCATTTAAATCGTGTTGTTGCTATTGAAAGAGCCGATATTGTTGAAGATATAGCACAACAAGAGGAAAAATATCCCCCAGAGGTTATGATGAAATATTGGCAACAAGCTGAGAGAGATTTTGTTGTATTACAAAAAGATAGACAGATAATTTTGAAACAGAAACCAATGTTGTTTGGTAAAAAAGCATGGCAACAGAAAATATCGGATATTGAACAGCAAATGAGGCAAGTTATAGTGCGCAAGAAAAAATGGGAGCAACAATTAAATAAAAAGGAATTATTAGAAGATCAGAAAGAATACCAATAAAAAGGCAAGTTGTTTATATACAAGCGGATTCATTGGTGTTGTGTTAAAAAATATTCAACATTAGCTTTATTGTCTATTTTTTTTATTACTATAATTTGACTTGTTATATGTTGAACGCTTCTCCCCCCGGTCTTATTATTTGAATCATTAAAACTGACTATACGTACGATCTTAATCGACGTTCAAACGCTAAAATATATATTGTATTTTTAGCATCCATTCGAAAAATAATTCGATACGTTCCTCTACTGTAAAAATCTTAACGGTAAAAAACCGCAATCATTCTTTTGGACGAATTTTTGTTATATTTCTCTGATAGAGAATAATCTCCCAGTAAATATCGAAGGTGCCATGTATCACCCAAATATTTTTTTAATTGATCGACGCTCAGATAGTGTTCTTTTTCCGCGTCTTTTATTATGCGAATTGTATGCTTTTTTTTGCTGTAAATTTCATAACGGTATTGCGTGTTCTTTATATTTTTTTTATTCAGTTGCCAATTTCTGGTTATTTTTATTGTATGCTGATTATTTTCTCCATAATACACTTTATGAAATGTTGCCGGATATCGATAAAAATTGGCTTGTTCCAAAATAATAATTTTCCTAATGTTTTTATTCATCCACTGGTAAAAATGCACCCGACCTTTTTCAGTATGAATATACGATAATGTGGACCACATGCAAATTGCCGCGTCGTATTGTTTGGCAAGGTGTATCTGTTCAAAACTTCCGCATACGGTTTGTATGTTCACATTTTTTTTCTTGGCAATGGACAGAGCTTTTTTTGACTGGTCAAATACTGTGCTGTCATAGCCATTTGTTTCTAATAAATTGGCATGTAATCCAATGCCACCACCCAGATCAATAACGTTTTGAATAGTACTTGTTTGTTGATGAAATATTTTTTTTATAAATTCTGTTTCACGTATTTCATTATGCTTTTTTTCTAACGTTGTTTCTCGCCATAATTCATATACATCAACAAGATTTGTAAATATTTTTGTTTTCATATATTTATTTTTTTATCAATATTTTTTAAAAAAATATAAAAATCATGTACCATTTCTGGGGTGGTCATGGTAACACGCATATACTGCTTCATTATGAGTTTACCAATTTGTACCTGTTGTTTTTGTTCTTTTTTGATTTTTTTCATCGCTGGTGTGTGTATTTTAATACAAACAAAATTAGCTTTTGATTCAAATGCAGTGAAATGATTTAACATATTAATTTGTTGAATAAACTCCTCTCTTGTTTTTATAATTTTTTTTGCGTTTTTCTGATAATATTCGGGTGAGTGTAATGCGGCGACTGCCACCTCTTCCAGAATGCGACTGAAACCTAAATACCGTTGTTGATATCCGATATTTTGGATAACATTTGTTCCACACAAAGCAAAGCCAATGCGCAACCCAGCGAGCGCATAGTATTTTGAAAATGTTCTTAAAATCATTACATTTGCATACGTGTTCAATAATGACAAAAAAGCTTGTTCATCATAGTGTTGATCAAAGCCATAATATGCTTCATCAAGAACAACGATTGTATTTTTATTGATAGCATTCAATATTTGAATCAATTCTTTAACAGTAATAACATGTCCGGTGGGATTATTGGGGGAAGTAATTAAAAGCAACTTTGGATTATTTTTTTTACATTGTGTTATGCAATCCTCAACATCAAAAGAAAAAATGTGTTTTTTTTCAACACAGCGAAATGTATATGTTGTAATATGAATTTTTTGTAGATAGTCTGTATAATACGAAAAATGAAAATCGCTTGTCACAACACAATCTTTTTTTGGCAATAATCGATCAAACAGCGTTCGAAGTATATCTTCTAAACCATATCCAAGAATAATTTTGTCTTCTGCAATAGAGTAATAACGAAACAATGCCGTAAACAAATCAGATTGTTTCTGACTATTATAAAAAAACATGTGCCTGGGATCGAAATTATGTAGTATTTTTATACATTGAGGAGAGGGACCATAATGATTTTCATTTTTGTTGAGAATGATTTTTTTCATAGCAGCTAGTTTAATACTTGATAACGAACAATCATACCAAGTATTGACATAAATTCAAGTTTTATATATAATGATGAATATATTAAAGTTTTTCTTTAAAAATGATCCCAGATCCAAAAAAAATACATTTGCCAGCAGATGCCCTCATTCTAGATATCCTTTCCAAAAAACCACGCCTTTCTGTAAAGGATTTGTATGAATTTTTTATTGCACGCTATAAAAAAAGCATGTCTTTGCAGGCATTTTATAATCTTATTCATCGATTGGTAGAAGATCGTGTTCTTATTAAAGAAGGCAAACTTATTTCTATTGACGGAGCGTGGATATACAATCTGCTCAACTTCGCGCACACACTGCAAGAAAATCATTTTGGTCAAGAAGCATCTACTGCAACTATTTTATTGAATGAAGGTGAGTCAAAATCATTTATACTGAATTCACCAGTTGCCATGGATAATTTTTGGTGGCATGCATTGATTATCGTTATTTTGTATTATGATACAAAACCACACCATGACAAAAATGCGTATGTATATATTGATCATTGTTGGTTTCAATTATTACGTACAGCAAGTGAATCGGCATTAAATGATGCTTACAGACAACATAATATACAATTATATCATGTGGGCGGCTCAAATAATTTTTTAGATCATTTAACTCCAAACCTGATTGATGATAAAAATGTTCATATTAAAATTCAACCGATAAAAGATTTCCCTAAGAATTATTATAACATCGTTATCGGTGATTTTATTTTTGAAACAAAAATGCCGCCACACATATATGAACAAATGGAAACGATATACGCTACCATTCATTCTTTGCAAGAATTTGATTCACAAAAAATGTTAGACATTGTTCAACAAAGTGCACAAACAATACTCATTATTACTCGAGATAAAAAGAAAGCGGAATCTATTCGAAAAAAAATAAGGAGCATTTTTACATCAATATGAAAGCAGTTGATCAAACAACACATTACGTGATTGGCATGAGCCCGGGCAATAGTTATTTTAAAGATGAAGAAATTCACTATTTGTTAAAAACAACTGTGGAAAAATTTGGAAGAGTAGCTGTTTTGATTGCTGACATACCTGCTATTTCAACGTATATTGCCTTGGGATACCCGGAAAATCGAGCTCGTCGAGACAAAGCATTACCAAAAGGAAACGCTTTGAAAAACCGAGTTTTAAAAGCAATGGATGATCTGCATTATTCAAATGATGTTGTAAAAATTATTCAATGGGACAAAGAAGTGGAGAATAACCCACTATATAAAGAAAAGTATGAGAAAATTTTGGCACTCTATAATAGTAATAACACATTTCGTTCTGCGACAAATGCCACAACTCGCGCTGTACTTGAAGGATCCCAGAAGACAATACCGGATATTGAAAAAGCAACAAAAATTGCTGCTCATTATCTGTTATCAGAATTCGCCTTCTTAGAATTTGCACCTTTATTTTTTGGAGTAAAGAAAGTAGTTTATATTTATCATAAAAATTGGACTGTTTTTGAATCCTATATAGCCGGGAAATACGACAATACACCAAAGCTCCACATCGATTTTCTCTTACTTGAGAACCCCTATGAGACGTATAATCCTATTTGGGGGTTGGAAGACAATGAGGATAGTCAAAAATTTTCGGATGTTCTTGAACGAATAGAAAAAAAACAAACGCTGCGAGTTGGTTTTATTCATTCAACACCGACGTTTATGTATGACAGAGACTATGACAATTTTTCAGGTATTTTTTATGAACTCATTATCGAAACCGCAAAAAAATTCAACTGGAAAATTCAATGGACAGAAGAAACCGGCTATGGGGTAATTACCGATGCGCTTAATACGAATCGTTTTGATATTTTTGGCAGTACGGTATGGCCAACGCCTGAACGAATCGAGGAAGCATCTTTTTCTGAATCGTTGTTTAAAAGCCCTATTTTTTCGTGGGTACGCTCCGATGATGGAAGGACAGAACAACAATTAAAAACGGATGTGTATGCGCGAGTAGCCATAAAAGAAAATGATATATCAGATTACATAGCAAAATCAGATTTTGCAAAAAATCGCGTGGTGAAAGTTCCCCAACTTTCTGATAATAGAGAGACGTTGCGTTTTGTAGCGGATGGACGAGCAGATTTTACTTTTGTTGAACCATATCTTGCTGAACATTTTAATGAAGATTCACCGATGAAAGTGATAGCCGCATCAAAACAACCTCTTCGTATTTACGACAACACATTTATGTTTAAGCAGGGTGAAAAAAGATTAAAAAAACTTCTCGATAGTGAACTCTCTTTGTTAAAAGAAAACGGTACTGTAAAAAAATTAATCAAAAAATACACAGATTCAGAGAACGCGTTCATTCTGGAAGAAAAAAATAGATAAAAAAGAGGCCAACAAGTGATTGCTCACCTATTGGTCTTGAGTTGCTCGCTTAAGCCTTCGCCTTTTTATTTCGTGCTCGCATCGCTCCAAGCTCCTGGTCGCGATACTGTGCGCAAAATAAAATGGCTCCGGCATTCGCTCGCACTCTTTCAGAGCAGCTCCTCATACAGCTGCATGACACGAGCGTTGAACTCGGCAGTGAAGACTGCCGGCTTCGCTAGGCACCCCACATTGATCTTTGCGGGTTGGCGGTAGTTGCGCGTGCGTTGCCATGCCCAGGTAAGGCCGTTTTGCAACAGGTCTTGCGGAGTGATGCTTTCACACCAATCCGCATGGTCCGCGCCAGGACAACGCAGTAGCTGACCGGTTTCCCGAATCAGGAGGCCGTTGCACAATTGCATGCAGTGGTTGATACCCGCGTATGGAGCCGGACCATACTTCCGAAAATAGTCTTCGGAGATAAGACCGCGTTGCACCGAATAGCGATGTGCCTGCGCATAGTACTGCGCAAACTGTTCCATAAACCCGCTGTCGAGCCCACGGTACAGCTTTCCGCCACAGCCGCTCCGCATGCTCGTTGTTGAACACACCGGTATACCGCGATCGGTAAAGTATCTGAAAATCTCAAATGCTTCACCAACGGTTTCGCGCGTGATCGGTGTGTTGATGAGCATGAGCCGCCCAGGTCGGCCGCGCTCAATCTCTACTTGCACGAAATACTTGTGCAACAATTTGAGAGATCGCGTCTGTACCGCCTTGTAGTCGTTGGTGTAGTCCTCCTTACCAGCGAACCCACCGCGCACAAGATGATTCGTCAGCTCTTTATCAAACGAGCGGAAGTTATACAACATCCGCAAGTTCGAATAGCTCGCAAGCCGCTCCACAAACTGTTCTACGGTATGGATTCCCTGCTCACCAAAAAACTGTTCCACCTCCTCATCGCTTCCAAGCATTGGGTCTTTGGCAAATACGTTCAAAAGAACACCAAGCTTTGCAAAACGGTCAAGGTGAGTAAACAGTTCCGTGTCTCGCAGAAACTCCGTCGGCCCCAGATACTTGAGCGTTCGGGTGCCGAGGTGTTGAACCGCTTCCTCGATTAACGCGAAAATCTGTTCCGGGCACAAAAGATCTCTCCCCCGATACAGATTCGGCTGCTTCACATAACAACCGCGGCAGTTCAATTTGCAATTGTTCCACAACTTTTGTACCAACAACCCCTCACGCTCATCGCTCGAAGCTGCGTTGTACTCGCGCACCAACACCGTCGGCAGCCAGTTAAATTCCAACGAGATGAGCGGTCGCATCCCATTCGGAAGCGTTTGCGTGAGCATGTTTGAAGTTGCTGTCACGCCTTCCAAACTTGCATTCATCTGAATACCGAAGCCCTGAAAGGTTTGTGAATCTGAAGAAAAAAACTGCGCAACATTCGAAAGCGGGTAAGTTTTCATGATTTTTGCCTCTGTTTTGCATGTTAACGTTCATCTCAAGAGGTATTCTTGAGAACAGAAAAGAATATCAGCAAAACACCTAATTGTTTATACACACACCGACGTAATACTAAATACTTGTTATTTTTTAGCTAATATTATATAATAATAGTGTCGAAATATTTTCCACAAAATAATATGTTACATTTTATTATTTTAAGGTATAGAAATAAGCATTTGACAGTCATTATTCAATAATGTATCATAAAGGTAAGATTTTTTCTTACCTTTATGTCTCAAAGTAGTAATTTTTATGGATAATCCCCTTATTTTACTGGAAAGATCAAAAAAAACAGTCTTTACAACAAAAGAGCTGGCTATTTTTTGGGGTGAACAAAACATCCAAACATTAAAATCGAAAATTAACTACTATGTAAAAAGGGGCAAAATCATTAACCTTAGAAAAGGTTTGTATGCAAAAAATGAACACTACAACCAACATGAACTGGCAGTAAGTATTTTTGTTCCGTCATATATTAGTTTTGAAACCATTCTGCAAAAAAATGGAATAAACTTTCAATATTATGAAACAATTTTTATTGCCAGCATTCGATCAGCAACTACCACCATTCATAATCAACTGTTCCAATTTCGTAAACTGAAAAAAGATGTTCTTTACAACACCAATGGACTTGTTCATAAAGAAACATATACAGAAGCATCAACAGAACGTGCTGTGTTAGACCTTCTGTATTTGAATAAATTAGAACATCTGGATAATCCTCGAGGAGTTAATTGGAACAAATGTGAAGAATTGGCTCCACTCTACAATAATCAACAACTCATAAAACGTTTAAAAATTTTACGAAAACAATTTGCAGAATAAATATCACTATGCTCAACAAAGAAAAACATCATCAAATTTTACTTCAAATCACCAAAGATATTTATACAAATATTCATATTTCTTCGTTACTTGGTTTTAAAGGCGGCACAGCCGCATATTTAATTTATAATTTACCACGTTTTTCAGTTGATCTTGATTTTGATTTAATTGATCCAACACCAGAGTGTATTGCCACAGTACATCAAGAGATGCATACAATTCTTCAGCACTATGGAACCATTGAAAATGAATACCAAAAAAACTATACGCTGTTTTTTCTATTATCCTATGAAGCACAACATCATCATATTAAAATAGATATTTCAACTCGTGGTTGGTACAATGAGTATACGGTTCAAGAATACTTGGGTATTCCAATGTTAGTAATGAACCCGCCATACATGTTTGCAAACAAACTGGCAGCGCTTACGGATAGAAAAAAAGTGTTTATGCGAGATGTGTATGATATTTGGTATTTTTTTACGAAGCGTTGGGAGATAGAAGAATCTGTTATTCAAAAACGTACAGGAAAAACGTTAAAGCAATATATTACCAAAGATTGCATACCAGTAATTGAACAAATTAAAAATGAAGAGCTTTTACTGGGGCTTGGAGAATACCTGAATGAATCACAGCGAAATTTTGTAAAAACAAAACTGAAGCAAGAGGTGTTATTTCAATTACGTATTCTTGCAGATTCATTGGAATAATGAAATAAAACACTATGATTTATCAAAAAATTTTACAACAACTGGGATTTTCAAAAAAAGAAGTGGCGGTGTATGCGGCGTTATTGGAATTGGATAGCGCAACAGCCGGGGAAATTGCCGACAAAACAGAAATAAACCGCACCAGTTGCTACGATATTTTAGATTCGCTCATGAAAAAAGGCATCGTCAGCAAATTCAAAAAAAAGACCAAAATCTATTTTCATGCCGGCGACCCAAAACGCTTAATTAGCTACCTCGAACGCGAGCGTGAAGAAGCAAACAAAAAAATCACCAAGCAACAACAACTCGTCAAAGAAGCACTCCCTGAACTCAGCTCCCTTCTTCACCCGCAAAGCACCAAACCGAAAGTGACATTTTTTGAAGGCGAAAAAGGCATGCGTGAAGCATATGAAGACACGTTGGATGCGAAAAAAGTTATTCTTGCCTACGCAAATGTGAAAACGATGCATGAGGGCTTGCCAAACTTTTTTCCGGAATATTACAAACGAAGAACGAAAGCGGGCATTTCCATAAAAGCTATTATCCCTCAAAACGAACCCTCAAAAGAACGCGCTAAACGTGATACAGAAGAATTACGACAAACCGTATTTCTACCAAACTCTGAAATGACATTTTCACCGGAAGTCAACATTTATAACAACAAAGTTTTGATTGCTTCGTGGAAAGAAAAAATGGCAGTCATTATAGAATCAAAAGAACTGGCTGATTTACAAAAGCTCATTTATAATTTATTGTGGAATTACCTCAAAAAAGACGCGTAACAATAATGAATGGCGTCCTATTGTACTAGGTTAAATGCTATGCCGGTTACTGAAGTATCATAAAAAGATCTTAAATCCATATTTTATAATTTTAATTTATCCTTGAAATATAACTTGACATGTTAAATTTAAAGGGTATAATGAATAGTATGAAGGATCGAATACTCACAAAAACCATTAAAAAGGCATGCACAACGTTCCCTGCTGTGGTCGTAACCGGCCCGCGGCAATCAGGAAAAACCACATTGCTGAAAAATGAATTTGGCAAAACACACACCTTTGTTTCTTTGGAAGACCCAAACATGCGCATGCGAGCAAAAACAGACCCGTTGGCATTTCTTGAGCAATATAAACCGCCGGTCATATTGGATGAAATTCAATATGTGCCAGAACTTCTTTCATATATCAAAACGAAAATAGATCAGGAAAGAACACCGGGAAATTGGCTATTGAGCGGCTCACAAAATTTTGTGTTAATGGATAATATTAGTCAATCGCTTGCTGGACGAGTCGCGGTTTTATCATTGCTTCCACTCACACTATCTGAACAAATGAATCAAGGAGAAAACGCATTATCTATAACACAATGGTTATCGACACTTTCGAAATTACCACAACAGCAAAATAAAATTGAAATCGCAGAATGGATTTTAAGAGGTGCATATCCGGAAATTGTTACCAACAAAAAAGTAGATCGTAAACTATGGTGTGGTTCCTACATTGCCACATATTTAGAACGAGATGTACGTAATATGGCGCAAGTTGGAGATTTAAATCAATTTGAACTTTTTTTAAAGCAGTGTGCTATTCGAACCGGACAACTATTAAATCTTACAGAATTAGCGCGTGACGTTGGTATAAGTGTTACAACAGCAAAACGCTGGCTCTCTTTACTTGAAACAAGTTATCAAGTCCATTTATTGCAACCATATTATAAAAATTTAGGTAAACGATTGGTGAAAAGGCCAAAAATGTATTTTGTCGATACGGCTATTGCCACCTATTTAATGGGTATTCACGAAGCAGAAACACTATTGAATAGTCCTCATTTTGGTGCTTTGTTTGAAAGTGCAGTTATCAATGAATGTGTAAAACGATTTACTAATTTTGGTGATGATAAAACAATCTATTTTATTCGTACCCAAGATAATCTAGAAATCGATTTAGCAATTGAAAATAATCAAAAATTGCATCTATTTGAAATAAAAAGCGCAAAAACTATTACGCCTAAACATGCGGTGTCGCTTATCAAAATACAAAAAGAATGGCAACAAGATGTTGCACAAGCAAGTATCATTTCACGCGCAGATGATAATTTTTTATTGGTAAACGGCATCATGAATTATCATTGGCTTACTGTTTTAAACGCCTAAAAAATAAAATATTATAAAATTATGCAACTGAACAAATATATTGATCACACTTTGTTAAAAAGCAATGTCACGCGGGCAGATATTAAGAAATTGTGTATTGAGGCGCGAGAGTGTGGTTTTTTTAGCGTGTGTGTTAATCCTTTGTGGGTGTCTTTTTGTAAAAAAGAACTGGCGGACAGCGAGGTAAAAACCGTTTGTGTGATTGGCTTTCCTTTAGGCGCCAATACTTCCGCTATCAAATCAGCTGAAACCAAGCAAGCCGTTATTGATGGCGCAGATGAAATAGACATGGTATTAGCTTTGGGTTTATTTTTGGGCAATGAAGCAGAAGCGGCTCAAAAAGATATTGAAGAAGTGGTAAAAGCCGCCAACGGCAAACCGGTAAAAGTTATTCTGGAAACACACCTGTTAACTAACGGACAAAAAAAACAAGCCTGTGAAATTGCCAAAACGGCAGGCGCGCAATTTGTAAAAACCTCCACCGGTTTTACCGGAGGTGGCGCCACCATCGCCGATGTTAAACTGATGCGCGCCACAGTGGGCGTTGATATGGGAGTAAAAGCCAGCGGCGGCATTGCCAATCAAAACGAAGCTCTGGCCATGATTGAAGCGGGCGCCAACAGATTAGGCGCCTCTAAAGGAGTGGCAATTGTTACAGGCACAACCGGAGATAAAACAACTTATTAATTTAATAACTATTTTTAGCGCAATTGCTCACGGCTTTTGCCACAACAGCAACTACGTTTTTATCTAGAGCGTCTGGAATAATATTTTCAGGCGTTGGATTTTTTACATAATTTGCCAGCGCGTCGGCGGCAGCAAGCTTCATTTCTTCAGTTATTTGAGGTGCGTGAACATCGAGTACGCCACGGAAAATTCCGGGAAAAGCCAAAACATTATTTACTTGATTTGGAAAATCACTGCGTCCGGTACCTACAATAGCCGCCCCTGCCGCTCGAGCTTCGTCTGGCATAATTTCCGGAATGGGATTAGCCATAGCAAAAATAATAGGGTCGGTATTCATAGAGCGCACCATGGTTGGCGTAACAATACCAGGAGCACTAACGCCAATAAACACATCGGCATTTTTCATGGCATCGGTTAAATTTCCGGTAATATTTTTTGGATTAGTAAGCGCTAGTAATTTCTTTTTAGACTCATTTAGACTCTGGCGATTTTTTGCAACAATACCTTTACTATCAACGGCCACAATGTTTTTAGCGCCACGGGCCAATAAAATTTTTGCAATTGCTACTCCGGCCGCGCCAGCTCCGCTGATAACTATTTTAATATCTGCAAATTTGCGGTTAGTTAAATTTAGAGCATTAATCAACCCGGCTAAAACCACTACAGCCGTGCCATGTTGATCATCGTGAAAAACCGGAATGTGCATTTCTTTTTTTAAGCGTTCTTCAATTTCAAAACAACGCGGGGCGCTAATGTCTTCTAAATTAATACCACCAAAAGTAGGCTCTAAGGCTTTTACAATTTTAATAATTTCTTCAACATCTTGTGTGGCAAGCATCAGGGGAAATGCATCCACGTTGCCAAATTCTTTAAAAAGTACAGCCTTCCCTTCCATAACCGGCAAGCCTGCTTCTGCACCAATATTACCAAGTCCTAAAACCGCTGAACCATCACTAATCACTGCCACTAAATTGCGGCGAGCAGTATATTTCCAAACATCTTCAACATTTTCTGCTATTTTTTTACAAGGCTCGGCAACACCAGGGCTATAAGCCAAACTTAGATCTTCACGGCTGGTAATTTTAGTTTTTACAGCTAACCCAATTTTTCCTGGATATTTTTTATGCAGAGCCAGGGCTTTTTCTTTTTGATCCATGCTATTTTTGGTTTAGAGTGTTAATTTGGGCATTGATATTTTGAATTTCATTTTTTACCACCGCCAGTTTTTCCGTGCGGGCCGTACTATTATCAGCTTGGGCTAAAGATTGCATATCGTTTTCCAGCTCCGCAATCGCTTGATCGATATTGGCGGTATCTTTATTTTGTTGTTGTAAGCTAGTCGCGGCTTGTTTTAACACCCCGATGATTTGTTGATTTTTAGCACTAGTTTGATCTTTTTTGCCGTTTAAAGCGCTTTGTAAAGTGTTTTTTTGTTGAGTTAGTCTTGGTAAGCGAGATTGTAAAACTTGGGTCAGTTGCGAACCGTTGTTTTTCAGTTCGTCGGTAGATTTGGAATTTTTTATATTTGTAATTTGCGCCTGCATGATAGTGCGCATTTCTCCCAGAGTGGAGAGCAAAATCGATTTGCTGTTGTCAGAAAGAGTAGAATTTTCCCGCACATTTTTTTCTTGACCGATGAATTTTCCCACTATAGTTTGCACGGCATTTTGTAAACGCATAATGGCATCAACAGGTGTGGGTTTATTTTTTTCTGTATTCAAAACAGGGGTGTTGATATTTTTATTGGGAAGTTGAATATTAATGTTATTATTGTTTTTTAAATCAGCCTTAATATTTGGTTGCGCGGTAGTGACCCAGGGGAAAAAGAAAAAAAATAAAACAAGCAGATAACTTAATTTTGGAATTTTTAATGAGGACAACTTCATAAATTTGAAACTGTATTACTTAAAGAAGCAACGTCGCTTTCTATACTATTGGCAGAATTAGTAAAAGCAAGGAGTTCCGCTTCCATATTATTGGTGTCAGCAACGGTAGTTTCCAGTTCTTGAGTTAAAGATGCGATTGTTTCCGTAGACAAATCAACTTTTGCCATTTCATCAACCACAGCCGTACTTTCCGGTTCCGGGTTTGGTTCTGCGTTTTTATTATTGTTATTTTCGTTGTTATTATTATTGATATTAGTATTTTCGTTTTGATTGTTAGCAACAGGGTTATTGTTATTTTCCTCGTTTTGTTCATTTTGTTCAGTGGTTTTTGCTGGCGTATCATTATTGTTTTGTTTGTCAACCTCTGCTAATTCCGTGTGGTTATTTTGTTGTTTCGGCAAAAAAACAACCACTAACAAAATAGCAACCGCTACCACAGTGGTAGCCAGGGTGGGCATCAGGTAGTGTTTTTTCCAAACTTCCCACCAACGGGGTTGTTCTTGGTTTTGAGTTGCGGCTTTTTGTTTTTCCAGTAAACGATTTTTTAAAACTTTTTGAAACCCGGGATCGATTTCCGTGTTTGAAGTTAAAACGTGCAATTGTAAAGCGGCTTGAAATTCCTGGTCTCCAACAAAATAACGAGGCGATTTTCCTTGTTTTAAGTCTGCCAAAGCCTCTTCCAGTTGTTCCGGAGAGAGTTGTTTTTCATTTTGGTTGTTTTTGATAAGTGGGGTGTTATTCATAAGATTTTGGTGAAAATAGTGGCTGGTTGAGAGCGCTGGCTTTTTTTAAAGCGCGATGTTGTAAAACTTTGGCATTGCCAACCGTAATATTCATGGCTTGAGCTGTTTCTTTTAAAGAGTAATTTTTTAAAAAACGATATTCCAGAATTTGGCGATAATTATCTTTTAATTGCGCCAAAGCTTGTTGTGCTTGTTTTTGTTTAAAAGCGTCATGTTGTTCTTGTTCTTTTTCTTCTTCCGCATCTGTTACAGGAGTGGCCAGGCCAAGCACAGCCTCAATGTCGGTGGTGGGCATTTTGTATTTTTGTCGCCACAAATCCGCTATTTTTCTTTTCGCAATTTCGTAACACCAATTACGAAAACTGGCTCGTTCCTGGAATTTTTTCAAACCATTCAAAGCGGCCACAAACACTTCTTGGGCCAGATCTTCCGCGTCCTCCTGATTGCCCACTTTATAATATATAAAACGATACACCTGTTTAATGTGCAGTTCATAAAGGGCGGAAAACGCCTCTTGCTTTCCTTCTTTAGCCTGTAAAACCAGGCGAGAAGTATCTATCTTTCCCATAATTTAAGTCGTTTCTTGGTTACAGTACAGTCATTTTAACACAATTTTTATTTTTGTCTCTATTTTTTTGATATTTTTTGTCATCTTGTCCATTTGCCTATATACTAGGTAGGAAAGTACAAAATTATTTTTATATTATGAAAAAAACAAAAAAAGATCGTTTAAAAACAGTTATTTCTCTTCTGGTAGCCGTAGGTATTATAGGTTTTTTGATATTTTTGATTACTTATTCCCCGGCAGAAAATACGGTTGGCTACGAGCCTTTTACCGTAACCAAAAGAGATGTGGTGCGTTCTTTTCAGGCCACCGGCGTGGTTGTTGAAAATTTGATCAATCAAGAAAATGAAAGAGTGGTAGTGGTGGTGGTTGATGAATATGAAGTAACAGATTTGGCCACCGAGCAAACGGCCAACTTAACCATTGGCGCGTTAAAGGACACGACAACCTCCGGAAAAATTTATTCTATTTCAGACACCCCGCGTGTTAACGGAGATACCAGTGAATATGACGTGGTTATTCGTTTTGAAAAACAACCCGACCAGTTGCGCTTAGGAATGCACGTTGACGTAAATGTGGTTTTGGAAGATAAAAAAAACGTTCTGGCGGTTTTAAACGACAGTTTAAATAAACAAGATAATAGCCGGTATTATGTAGAAATGTTGACAGAGGTACGAAGAATCAGTTTGTCCAAAATTGGTTTGAACAAAGTGGCGCAAGAAACTGCCGAGCGGCAAGTGGAAATTGGTTTGCAAGGAGATGATTATACAGAAATTATAGACGGTCTTAAAGAAGGCGAGGTGATTGTTAAATAAGTATGATAAAAGTTACTAATCTTAAGAAAGATTTTGTAATGGGCGAAGTGGTGGTGCATGCTTTGCGCGGAGTTAGTTTTGAAGTGGCGCGTGGAGAATTTGTGGGAATTATGGGGCACAGCGGATCAGGCAAATCTACTTTGTTGCGCCAGCTGGGACTTATTGACGAACCGACAAGCGGAGAGATTATTTTAGACAATCATCCCACGCATGAACTTTCGGAAAAAGAACGCTCACGTTTTCGTTTGACACGCTTGGGTTATATTTTTCAAGAATTCGCGCTTATTCCGGAATTAACGGCCATAGAAAACGTGTTTTTGCCTGCCATGATGCGCGGCGGAAATCACGAGGAATATTATCAAAAGGCGGAAGAAATGTTGCGCATAGTCGGCCTGGCAGATCGTTTAAACCATCGTCCGGCTGAACTTTCCGGCGGGCAACAACAACGCGTAGCCGTGGCCAGGTCTTTAATTAACTCTCCCAGCGTGCTTTTTGCCGACGAGCCCACGGCCAATTTAGATTCGCACGCGAGCCAAACCGTAATGGATACTTTTAAAAATTTAAACCAAACTTTGCAACAAACCATTATTATTGTTACGCACGAACCGGAAGACTCTCAATATTTAGATCGTGTGTTGTGGATGAAAGACGGCCGGTTGTCTCTTAAAAAACCAAAAATATGAAACGATATTTACGCACAATTCGCGTGGGCGTTTTTCTCACCGTTCGTTCCATTACGCGGGGCAGTATCGGTACAACCGTAATGACTGTTTTTATGATGGCGATGATTTTTATGAATTTGATTTTTTTAACCGCCATTATTAACGGTTTAACCAACACGGCGCAAAAACAGATTATCAACACCCTCACCGGCCACGTGTTGGTGGAAGCACCCGCGGGAGAATTGTATATGCCGCGCGCCAATTACGTTTATCAACAATTATTAGACGTGCCGGGAGTGCAGAATATCAGTGCGCGTACTAATTTTTCCGCAGAAATTACCATCAGCGGCGAACAAGGCTCATACCGCGGGGTGGCTATTGATCCCGCGCAAGAGGCCATGGTTACTACTGTAGCCGAACACATAGTATCCGGACGTTATTTGAAAAATGATGATACCAACAAACTTATTTTAGGCAATCAAGTGGCCGGAGATAAAAATAACGACGTGGAAATGCAGGCTTATTCTTTAAAAGGCGCGCAAGTGGGAGATTGGGTTAATTTGCAATTTTCCAATGGCCGGTCTCAGCGGTTTGAGGTGGTGGGAATTTTTGATACGGATTTTGTCCAGGCCGATAACCGATTTTTTATTTCTCAACAAGAATTTTTTGCTCTTTTTAAAGAATATAAAAATCACGCCTCGGAATTTGCGGTTAAAATCACCCCCACTGCGGATGTCAACACGGTCGCCGATGATATCAAAGCCCTGCCGCTTAAGATAAAAACGCGCACTTGGAAAGAAACCGCGGGTATTGTGGACAGTTTTACTTCCAGTTTTGACATGGTGAACGTGATTGTGAGTTTTGCGGGCTTGTTAGTGGCCGGCATTACTATTTTTATTGTGATGTATATTGATGTGATCAATCGTAAACGGCAAATCGGCATTTTACGCGCCATTGGTATTACGGAAAATTCCATTGCTCTTTCTTATTTAATGCGCGCCTTGCTTTATGCTTTTTTCGGGGTAATTTTGGGTATGCTTATTTTCAAATTCGCGATTATTCCGTTATTTTTACAACATCCGCTCAAATTGCCCGTAGGCCAGGTTTCTTTAATGATCGCTTATAGTTTAATGTACGTGCGCGCCTTGGCTTTGTTTGTAGTCGCTTTTTTAGGGTCATATATTCCCATTCAACGCGTTTTACGCATGCATATTATCGAGGCGATTTGGGGAAAATAACAGGTGGTAGTTTTTTTATTTCTTGCTCAAGCAAGCGTTTCCAAATTTTTCGCAACCAAACAATAAACTGTTGTTTTTGTTCGTTTTTTAAGAGAATCAGCAAGCCGTGCGAAAAAAACTTTAAATTATTTTTTAGTTCCAAACCGATAATGTTTTGCAAGGGTATGGAAAGATGATATTGCTTAAAATTAAGAGCATGAGTAACAAAATATAACCGTTGATTGGTTAAATACAATTTGCCGGTCATGCGGACATGATGTTCAAAATGATTGGCATACCCTTGGCGGATAATGTGCTCTTGCGGTTGTAAAACAATATTCATAATGCTTATTCTACACAACCATTCCGTCGGCGTCTACTAAAAATCAAAACGTGATGCTGTATCAAAAAAATCATCATATTGAGCCATAGGACATAATTTGTAATTAAAATAAAACACGGTCAAGAAAAAATTTTGGGCGGACAATAGCAGTATTATTATATATCAGTTTTTTTGATGTTTTGTTGACGAGCAATTTTACGACCTTGTTTAGTAAGATTTTCAAATTTTACTAAATCATTCTTGGAAGTTTTAAGCATCAGTTCAATTGTGGGGCGCAGTTTTGGCAAATCTTGGGTAGCAACTGTCCAGATAATCAGTTTATCAATGCCAAAATAAGCGTGAATAACAATGTTACGCATGCCAATGATTTGCGACCAGGGTACTTCTGCATACTGCTTTTGTAACTCTGGAGGAATATTGCGCGCGGCTTCGCCAATAATTTCAGTGTTGCGCACTACGCTATCTACCGCCTGCTTATTACGCGGATCTTCAAAATCAGTAAAGTCTCAGTCGGCAATCTAGTCTTCAATGGTGTCTATTGCTTCTAAAATGTCTTGCAAAAAAAACGAATATTGGCGCTGCATAGTTCTTAAGTATAGACAATGTCTGCAAGAATTTGTTGTTTAAGCTGTGGTTTTAAGGCATTAGGAGTTACCAGGTCTACTGGTTTGCCAAATTGTTGCTCTAAATATTCTTTTAGGGCAATGAATTGCAAGCCAACAGGACGAGAAAATTCTACCAGTACATCAACGTCACTATTGTCAGTTTGCTGGCCGCGGGCATAAGAACCAAAAAAGCCAATGCGTTTTACATGAAAATTTTGTTGCAAAAAAGGTTTGCAAGTTATAAGGTTTTGTTTAATAACATTTTTATCAGTCATATAAGGGTGATTATATCTCCTCTTGACAAAAAAGTCAAAAAAAATCACCGTTACAACAAAGGTAAATTATTTTTTGTGTTTTTCTACAAAATCACTTACGGCTTTAATGTATTTGGGAAACAGTTTAATCGTATTTTGTAAGGATTTATAAAATTTTATGGAATCTAAATGGTCATATTCATGTACCAATGTATTGCGTGCTCCAGCACATGGCTGAACCTGCTCACACAATTCTTGCGTAATTATATTTTGTGCAACCATCTCTGCAAAAGATTCACGATAAGTTTTTGGTGTTTTTCCTTTTAATTTACGTAACAAATAAAAATTAATATCCAAAATTCTAGTAATTACACGTTCTAACCAGCGTTCTGTGGCATCTTTGTATAAACCATTAGTTATTAATTCTTCATAAGAAAAATCTTTAAGCACTTTTTCAATTTTTTCCAAATCTTCAAAAATATAAGCGCTTTTTTGATTGATAAAATCAATATCGGTTTGATCAAATATTGGCGATTTTTTCTTGGACATATTTTTCTGTTAAATTAAATAGTGGTCTGGCATCCATATAAGTATGCAACGCTTTAATGTAAAATAAAACATCATTTTTTTGTGTGCCATAAAGCAATATTCCATCTTGGGCAATACCAAACAGTAATAATGGCGGAGCATTGTTGATGTTTACCAAATCAACCAGCTCGCATTTATTTTTTAATATTTTTTGTATTTCGGTTTCAAAATCAACATATTCTTCTAATGAAAAAGATTTTTTGTTCACGCGCTCGTAAGCCAAATCTAAATCACTGTTTTTGTGATTGTCGCCACGGGCAAAAGAGCCAAAAAGATAGAGGAGTTTAAGGTTATAATTTTTAGCCAGTTTGGCGATTTTTCTTTTTTGTTGAACGGTTATTTTCATATTTAAAATATACCATTTTTTTGTTGTAAAAGTCAAAAAAATTCACTGCCGCAACAAACGTAAATTATTTTATTTGTATTCCGTGTTTTAACACCTCGTAAGCCACCGGATTTTCTTTTGGGTTGAAATTTTTTTTATCAAAACCATGTGGTTCGATATCAAAAAAATCATCATATTGAGCGCGCGCCAACAGTTTGGTTTTTTTCTTCCAATTTTTAAATTGAGGAGAGATGATACATACATCAATATCACTATTTTTGTGCTGAGTGCCTTTAGCCCAGGAGCCAAAAACATAAGCACTATCAATTTTAACGCCTTGTTTTTCCAAAATACCAAGATAGCCCCACACGTAAGGACTTATTTTTTTTGGGATAGTTCTTTTTTTAGCCATAGGTAGTAGTTTTCAATTTTTTTTAACTGTTTTTTTGTATATTCCAGCGTACAGTTTTTTCTAAAATTATTTTTTTCAATATCATAGCGTCCGGCTTGATTAAAAGATGTTATGATAGCAAATTCTTCTTTTTGTTTTTTATCCAGTAGTAATCCTGTTTGTTGGGCTAATTTTGGCAACGCATGGATAAAGTCTGGCTGTTTTTTAGTATTTTGTACAACCAAAGCTTTGAGTATTTTTTCTAAAGTTAGATGGCCAAAAAAGAGGCTTTCAGGATATTTTTTTTTTTCAAATAAAATAATCGCTATTTCCCAACTTCTAGTAGCTTCGTTTTGCCAATAAGAGATCAATTTTGATACGTTTATGGACATATAATGTAGTAAGCATACTTCCTCTTGACAAAAAAGTCAAAAGGTGATACCATATTTTGTTCGTTATAAACGAATTCTGACGCCGGGTATGTAACGGCGTAGGGACAGGTAGCGACATGTCCCTACCAAACCGTCCGCACCACTCACCGCCAGCGTTTGTTAAAAACCGTTGCATTGTGAAGTAGGGAACGAAAATTTTCGTTCCCTACGTCCGACGCACAACCAAACGTTGTTCATTGACAACACACCTCATATTTCATATCAATTTATTTTGGTATGGATATGTTCACGTTATATATTTATTTTTCCCGCAACTTTGAGGGGAATCGTGTTGATGATGTTTTTAAAACGTCATTTGCATGATTCCCCCGCAAGGCAAGCGGGATTTCCTCCGCGTAATGCGGAAGCAGAGCGCGGGGGATCACTCCGAATCATTACCCTTGCGGGGAAGGTTCGGAAGCAACAACAGGTGTGAGGAAGATGGCGGAGGGGACGAATTTATTCGTTCCTGAAACCGGAAACCTCACGTTTTCATCATTCATGGGGCGAGAGCGCCCCGGTTGGAGGATCAAATGCAGAATATTGGAGCAGAAATCCGTCGTCTGCGTGGAGAAATCCACGCGGTCGAGGACGGCCACATGGAAGAGCTCGAAGGGATTATCGAAAACAGTAATCTTTTCGACAATGTTCAGAAGGTTGCAGGTTTCGCGGTTCTCAGAAGGAGGATGTTGATAGCCTTAGATAAGGCGGAAGAGAATCTGAAGAGGCGCACCGGTGAGACCAGGAGC
>MHKJ01000066.1:21966-22181 GCA_001818355.1 Candidatus Kerfeldbacteria bacterium RIFOXYC2_FULL_38_9
GCTGTCGAACAGGCGTCGCATAATGACACGCCGGAAGTTGACGCTGAGCACTGCGACAAGGCCAGCGATCTAGCTGGCGAGTATATCGATGATTCTACACCAGAAAAGGCAGCCGCACTTCGCAAACACCTGCAGGGTGGCGAACTCATGACCGAAAAAGTCCCGCACAAGCGGGAGTGGGTCTGGACAGCGGGCATGGCAACAATGGTCATAGT
>MHKJ01000067.1 GCA_001818355.1 Candidatus Kerfeldbacteria bacterium RIFOXYC2_FULL_38_9
GTTCCCTGGAAATGAGTATCAAAAAACAGGCTGAGTGGCCTGTGATTTTTGGTGTTCAGGAGCCAGAAATGAAACGGTGACCGGATAATCGACAACAAGACATACAACAGATACTTGAATCGTTTGGGCTCGATACTCGAGAAATACAGGTGTTTTTTACATTGTTGAAAATGGGTAAAGCGACAGCATCGGAAATAGCAAAACAAGCCTTGGATATTCCACGTTCATCAATTTATGATTTATTGCAATCATTACAGCATCATGGATTTGTGAGTTCGTTTACAAAAAATGAAAAAATGTATTTTCAAGTAGAACACATTGAACATGTGATTGATATTTTAGAACAAGAAAAACGCGCGCTCACCACGCAACAAAATGCTTTTCGTTCTGTTGCCGATATGTTCAACCAAATGAAAACCGGCACAGCATACAAACCGGGTGTACGATTTTTTGAAGGAAAAAAGGGAATCTTGGCAGTGCATCGTGAAATCATCAATGCAGAGCAAACGCTTTATTTAATTGGCGACCTTGCCGCGGTTGTTCGCACTTTTCCCCATGTTGCGGTGGAAGATAATTTTACGCAGTTAAAAACACAGCACGTATTGCGCAAAGCCATGATGGTTCCCAATGTTGCAGGAAAGCAGTATCTTCGCAATGCCGGTTTAAATGAATATCATCAAGCAAAATGGTTACCGGCCACAATGCGGCTTGATACTGATACTCTTGTTTGGGAAGGTCATGTTGCTATTATTGATTACACTCAACAATTAAATGCAGTGGTAATTGATAATCCAACTATTTATGCCACCTTTGTTACATGGTTTGAAATGATGTGGCATAGTATTCCAAAAGAAGTAGCATCTCAAGAATTGAAATAATCTTGACACAATTCACAGAATTGATATAATTATGGTGAATATACTAACCTAAATTATATAGATTATGGAAACACAACCAATATTAGCGAGAAAAATACAAAAAAGAATAGAAAATAGCTTATTTAAGGGTAAAGTTATTATTTTATACGGCCCAAGACAAGTGGGGAAAACCACCTTAGTGAAGAAAATATTGGAGAGCTATCTAAACGACTCTGTTTATTTTAGTTGTGATGAGCCGGATGTGCGCCAAGCGCTTACCAACAAAACATCAAACGCACTGCATTCTTTTTTAGGAAACAAAAAATTAATTGTTTTAGATGAAGCACAAAGGGTTAAAGACGTAGGTCTCACTTTAAAATTATTAGTGGATAATTTTCCCAACATTCAAATTATTGCCACCGGTTCTTCGTCTTTTGAATTATCCAATAAAGTTATTGAGCCTTTGACAGGTAGAAATGTCGAATTTCATCTTTACCCTTTTTCTGTACAAGAGCTGTTGTCTGTGAACGATCAATTAACAGTGCAAAGAATTTTGGAACGTCGCTTGATTTATGGTATGTATCCTGAAGTCATAAAGGCGAGTGGTGCAGAGGAAGAAAAAGCAGTTCGCAGTATCGCCAGAGATTATTTATACAAAGATATTTTGATGTTTCAAGATATAAAAAATCCCGAAATTTTAGAAAAATTATTACAAGCCCTGGCTTTACAACTTGGTAACGAAGTTTCTTATAACGAATTAAGTCAATTAATCGGTGTTGATAAAAATACGGTCAGTAATTACATTCAAATCTTAGAAAAAGCCTTTGTGATTTTTCGTTTACCGCCTTTTGCTCGTAATTTACGCAATGAACTAAAGAAATTGCGCAAAATATATTTTTATGACAACGGAATACGCAATGCTTTGATTAATAATTTTAACAATGTTGATTTACGAAACGACGTTGGTCCACTTTGGGAAAATTTTATGCTTAGTGAGCGTATTAAATGGCACCAATCTCACAATCAACAGCCCAATTTATTTTTTTGGCGCACTCACAGCAGGCAAGAAATAGATTTAATAGAAGAAGGGCAAGGAAAATTAACCGGATATGAATTTAAATGGCAAAATCAGCGCTATCAAGCACCGCAAGCTTTTCAAAAAAGTTACCCGTCGACAACCGTTTCTTTAATTTGCCAAGAAAATTTTTTGGATTTTTTAAACTAAAAGAAAAAAACGGTTGGTCAGGCCGTCTGCAAAGACACGAGATTGTGTTCCGCAGTTTATTTATGACCATTTACGTCTCAGCCCCCACCGCCAAAACGGTAGAGGTTGATGATGATTTGGGCGCCAATCGAAGCGCCCTTTTTGTTTGCCGTTATTGGCACAACGAAGAGAACTCGCTTATTCAGCGGAATCGTTGGTGCCAACACTGCGGTGGGCAGCAGAACGGGATCTGTTCCATTGGGGAAGAGGACGTTTAGCACTCCTCCTCCCATGAGCACGAGTCGCCCGGGAACCAGGGGCATTCCAACGAGTGCTCCAATCTGCAGTAATGGTGTGCTCGGCCCGGTAACGACCCCACCAGCCACGAACCCGCGAACGAGCAATTTGCTTTCGACAAACGGCTTCACCAACACGCCAATACCCCCAGTCAGTGGGGCAGTGAGCGTATCGCCATTCCATGGGAACATCACCGCTACAGCTCCTTGAGCCTGAAGTGTAGTGGTTTGCGCCAATGCGGTGTGGGAAATGGCGCAGAGAGAGATGCAAACCAGCAAACAGGTCATGAAAGAACGCATGGAAGAATCCTCCGATGAGTCGTTTGAATGACGGAAAAAGTCGTGAGCGGGTGACGCCGTAGGAGGGATACCGCTGCGCGCAATTTATGAGCACAGCGGGATACGGAGGCGGCAGGACCCGCGAAACAATATGTTCCGCCATTCATGATGAATTTAGCCGTGTCGCACGAATTTATGCGACTAGACAACGTATGTTAAAAAATGTATAATGTCAATACATTTGTTGTGACATTAATAATGTGACAAAGAAACAACCAATAAACACGGCAAAGAATAGCGATTGTATAAAAAAATTGCTAAAATTAGCTAAAAAATAGTGATACAAAAATTATGGCAAATGAAAAAGAGCTCGAACAACTACTTTCCCAACTTCATTTTACGCCCAATGAAACCGCCGTATATCTTGCATTGTTTGATGTCGGGCAAGGGAAGGCCGGTGACATCATTAAAAAAACTGGTTTCCATCGTAACATCATCTACCGCGCGCTTGATGAACTTATTGCCAGAAAATTGGTACACAAAATTTCTAAACGCGGTGTGTTTTATTATGAACCCGCAACACCCAAGCCGTTAATTGAAGAAGCACAAAAACAGCAAGAAATTGCCACCATTGTTGCAAAAGAACTTTCGAATCGCAAAGCCCAAGCAAAATCGGAAGTGTATGTGCTCTCTGACAAAGATGGCGTGGAAGATTTATTTAATACCGTTCTTGCAGAAGGAGAAGATTTATATTTACTGGGCGCCAATGCTCTGGCGCTCAAACGCTACCCGGATATTTTTGAAAAATTTGAGCGCAGAAGAATTAAAAAAGGTATTACTCGTCATCACTTGTCCACTCAAGCCACTCGCGGTTTGCATTTTAATGATTTACCAAACACAACAGCCAAATATTTACCCAAAGAATTTTCTTCACCAATGGTTATTTGGATTTTTGGGAATAAAGTCGCCCAGGCGTTGTGGGAAAATACGGAAACAATTTTTTTAATAGAAAATAAAGCACTGGCCGATGATTATCGTCGATATTTTCGATTACTGTGGAACCAAAATGTGACCACATTTTCAGGCAAGGATTCCCCCAAATATGCGTTTGGAGATATTCTCGATACCTTACAACCCGGTGATACTTTATATATTATGGGTGCGTATGAATTTAATCCGGCGTTTCGTAAAGTCGTACTAGATTTTCACGCCCTGCGAGTTCAAAGGAAAATCAAAGCGCATATTTTATTCAATGAAGACGCGAAACAATTGCAGACTGCATTTAGTAATATGCCCTATACAGAAGCGCGACAAATGGAAAAAGGTGTATTTACACCGGCAGTATTTTTACTATATGGAAATAAAACGCTGATTAGCCTTGGCAATGAATTTTCTTTTTTTCAAATTGAAAGCAACACAGCAACACAAGCATTTAAAGTATATTTTGAATTATTGTGGAAAAAAGCAAATAAGTAAAAAGGGCAGCACCACTAAAGGTGATAATTTATCATTTTCAGTAAAATCACTAGAAAAAATATTGACCGAAATACTCTTTACCGTTTACTATTGACAGTAAACGGTAAAGAGTATATACTGTATATATGTTAGTAAATACTGATGAAAAAATAGTTGATTTTATTGCTTCAAAAAAGCAAGTTACAGCAAAACAAATTGTTGAGTATCTTGAAATTTCTAAACAGGCTACTTTTCGTCACCTTGCAAAATTACTCGCTGAAGGGCGTATTGTAAAAATAGGAAAACCACCAAAAGTCATTTATCGTATTTCAGAAGCTGAATTGCCTACAGAAGTTGTTGTACATATTGATGCAGATATACAAGATAGTATTGAAAAAGAATATTTGTATACAAGCCCTACTGGTGAAATGAAAGAAGGGTGGCGTGGTTTTGTGGCGTGGTGTGAAAAAACCAATCAGCCTGTTTCAAAAACAGCTTGTGAGTATGTTTCTACATTGAAAAAATATGATGTTTATAAAAAAAACGGTTTCATTGTGGGAACAGAAAAGTTTAAAAAAACATTTCCCACAGTTTTTCTTAATGAAATATTTTATGTCGATTTTTATAGTATTGAACGATTTGGAAAAACAAAGTTGGGTCAACTGCTATTGTATGCAAAGCAAAGTCAAAATAAGCAGCTGATAAAACGTCTTGTGCAAACAATTCAATCAAAAGTTACGTGGCTTATACAACACTACAATATTGACGGGGTTGGTTTTATTCCGCCAACAGTAAAACGTGAAGTACAGCTTATGAATGAATTGCGCACACAATTGCATTTGAAGCAACGCCTAGTTTCGCTTACAAAAATAACAGGTGATATTGCCGTTCCACAAAAAACACTGTCGAAATTGGAAGACCGTATAGAAAACGCGCGAAAAACAATTATTGTGACCGAACAAGCACATTTTCAAAATATTTTGCTTATTGATGATGCCGTGGGTTCTGGGGCAACATTGAATGAAACCGCCGCGCAAATACGAGGAAAAAACATATGCGAGCAAAAAATTATCGGGCTGTCACTGACAGGTAGTTTTAAAGGGTTTGATGTGATTAGTGAAGTGTAACAATCAACTCATTTACTATGTACTATTGATTGGATAATACACACTAAAATGAGTTCTGGTCGCTGTAGATTTGGCTCTACTAAGCGCGTTCGTGGTTGATATGTTTCAAGGTGTTACTATAAATTTTTGCTATTTTTAGCTAAAAAATAAGGTATTAGTTTCTTTTGTAATCTTGATTATACAAAAAAAGGTTTTTTGTGATAGACTACCCTGTCATTGTTTGAAGCAAATCAAAATATAATTTATAATAAATTTAATAAAAAATATATGGAAGAAAAAAGCATTAGAGTTAATGAACCTGTAATCTTGGATAAAGAAGAAACAGAAGAAGAACGATTAAACAGAGAACGATTTGAAAAAGGTCAGTTTCGATTAAAAATGATTACTGAGTTACGACCACAAAAAGTTGCTGAATTACGCGCAGAGTTTTTTGATAGAAAAGTACCCGAAGAATATGCCTCTATTATTAGTGCATTTCCTGGATTTGTAGCAAGCAACGGTTCTTCGCCACTAGGAGGAGAGTATGGACTTTTCTATGGTAAGGAAGAAAATGGTGACTTGTTGCGAGAAAAAATAAAAGGTGCAACTGTTATGGATCTTGGATGTGGTCAATGGGATACTTCCCGTAAGGCTATAACTTATTTTAATCCCGCACGCTATATAGGTGTGGACAAGGAGAAATATGGTATGAAACGTTTTGGAGATCGTTATCCAATCTCAATCTTCATAAAAGAAAAAAATATTGAATAAAGTGGTTCTAACATTCCATCAGCGTGAATCAAAAAAGTCCGTATCAAGCGGACTTTTTATTTTGGGTGAGAAACTGTCGCAAATTATAACGTTATTGCAAGAGCAAACATTTGATATTCCAAAGTTTCTTATCCCTAAATACTAAGTATAAAATAAATAACAGAATATAGCAAAAATCTGTATTGGGCCACCACATATTGCACTCATGTTGATTAGCGACTAAGAATTGTACAGGTGATTGTAAGTTTAGACTCCAGTGTGGTCTTTGACC